>JAOAGT010000004.1 GCA_026415615.1 Thermoleophilia bacterium
CCCCGCCGCTTATTGTTGAACCTACCTTGTGGAAGTTTTGTAGTCCTGCTAGCAGCTACTACGCGGGAAGATGCGCTTCCTCGCGCCGGGCGCGCACGGCTTGCGCGATGTGATCCAAAATGAGCTCAGCTATAGTTTCCTTGGGAGCCTTTTCAAGAAAGATTTCCGACTCGGGCGTAAGGATAATGACCTCGTTGTAATCAGAATCAAAGCCGATGTCGGGGCGCGAGATGTCGTTAAACACAATCATGTCCAGGGACTTCCTGCGCATCTTCTCCCTGGCGCGCTCAAGCCCTTGCGTACCATATTCGGCGGCAAATCCAACCACAAATTGCTCTTCGCGCTTGGTTGCCACCTCACACAAGATGTCCACCGTAGGCTTCAGACCAATAACCCAGCCAGCGCGACCTTTTCCAACTTTGCCCCCAGCTGGCCCGTCAGCTACTGTGTAGTCCGCAACTGCCGCAGCCATTATGAGAATGTCTATCTCCGGCAGCCGCTTCAGCACCTCCTCATACATCTTGGCAGCAGTCGGCGCCTCCACCTGAGTCACGCCGGGGACAGGAGGCAAGTCCACGTTGGCGTGAATGAGATCTACTTTTGCCCCCCGATCGAAAGCCGCCCTAGCAAGAGCAAATCCCATCTTGCCTGAGCTCCGGTTGCCGATAAAGCGCACGGCATCGATGGGCTCCCTTGTCCCCCCCGCCGTGATCAGGACCCGCATCCCGCGGAGATCTCGCTTGCGCTGCACCTGCAGTCTCAGCTTCACTTCAGCTACGATGCTCTCCGGTTCGGCCATTCTGCCTTCACCGTAGTCCCCACAGGCGAGCTCGCCAGATCCGGGCTCCACAACAAACACCCCTCGCTCCCGCAAGATCTCGACGTTCCGCTGCGTGGCGGGATGACGCCACATGTTGCTGTTCATAGCCGGCGCCACTACCACCGTCTTGGCAAACGCCAAGTACATAGACGTGAGGAGATTGTCAGCAATGCCAGTGGCCATTTTGGCCAAAGTGTTAGCCGTGGCTGGAGCAATCACCATTATGTCCGCTTCGCTGGCGTCAACCACGTGGGTGATCCGGGAGTCGCCGCGCAGCTCGCTGACTTCGTCAAGACGGACTGGCGCACCGGATAGGGCCTCGAAGGTAAGAGGCGTGACAAAACGGGTGGCGGCCCGAGTCATGATTACCCGGACCTCCATGCCAGCTTTTTGGAATCCTCTTAGGAGCTCAGCGGCCTTGTATGCCGCGATCCCCCCCGTAACTCCGAGGAGGACCACCGGCCGGTCAGCCATGACGCGCTCCTTCTCCTCTACTTGCGGGGCCGGCGCATCCGGTAGGCTAACTCGCCCCTGGCCGCCTCGGCAAGAGCAATACTTAGATAATTGCGGGAGAAGCTGGCCACCGGGGGAGGCACAAAACCGTCCAAAATGCCTCCTTCACCCAGGCTCCGGTAGTACGAGTTGATCTGCCGCGCCCTTTTGGCTGTCACGATAACAGCGGTATAGCGGTTCGGCTCTTCGGCGTCAGGACCGCAAGCCTTCCGCAAGCCGTTTAGAATCTCATCGATTGTCGGTCTGTTCATCATCTTGGTGTAGCTGCCTTAGGATTGTTACAAGTTGTTCTCCTGCCCTTTCAACTTCATCGTTCACTATAACATAGTGGCCGCAAAGACTGCCTTCGGACGCCCTCCTTGCCACTTCGGCCAGCTCTTCTTTGGCCCGCGCAAGCCGCTTTTGGATGGCCGCTTCATCTTCGGTACGCCGCTTTCTTAGCCTTTTTTCAAGCTCTTCCAGTGAAGGAGGAACAATAAACACAACCACGGCCCCGGGACACTGCCTGAGAATCTCGTCCGCCCCCTTGAGCTCGATCTCCAAAATAACGTCATGCCCACTGTCTAGGGCCCGCTGAACTGGCTCTTTGGGGGTACCGTACAAGTATCCGGCGTACTCGGCCCACTCCAGAAAGCGCCCCTGTGCTACCCAGCTACGAAAATCGTCTTCGCTCAAGAAATAATAGTCGCGACCGTCCTGCTCTCCTGCCCGCGGAGGCCGCGTCGTAGCAGACACTGACAAGATAGGGCCTTCCAATTTGGGTAACGCATAACGTATAAGAGTGCCCTTGCCCGCCCCCGAAGGTCCAGAGATGACAATCAATCTCGCTATGGGAACCCCCACCAGGAGCCGCAAAGGACAACTATGCGCTACCCGCCCAGCGTTTCGAGCAGCTCTTTGCGCTGACGGGGCGTGAGACCGTTAACAGTCTTTGCCGGGCTCACCCGGCAACGCTCAAGCACCTTGTTAGCCCGCACCCGTCCATACTTGGGTACCGCCAGGAGCAGGTCGAGCACCTTGGCGGTGTGAACACATTCAGGCGGATCCGCCAAGACCTCGGTTATGGTTACCTCGCCCCTGCGTATTCTTTCTTTTAGCTGGGCTCTCTCCAGCCGAATCGCGTTGGCCTTGCGAAGGGCCTCCAACCTTTGCTGCTGGGTGCGTTCTGGCGTCTGGAGCATGGTACTCTGCATCTCTTTCACAGCGGCCATTATACACACCCCTCTCTTGGGCACAATAGCTTGAATCGGGGTTAAAGATAAGACTATCAACCTTAACCTCAGGCTTAACCGGTAATCCTAAGAAAGCTCGTTGGCCTCACGATGGGCAAAGCCCCTGAGCTGCTCAAGAGTAAGCTGACGCTCGTCGAGAAACTGAGCAAGTTCTTGGGCCAACACTCGGGGCAGACAGGGCTCGCGCAGAAGCGCTGATCCCAAACCCACTGCTGTAGCTCCGCACGAGATGAACTCAAGTACATCTTGAACAGAGACTATCCCCCCCATCCCTATGATCGGAACTTGCACCGCCTTGTAAAGATCGTATACCGCACGAAGGGCCAGTGGCTTTATAGCCGGACCCGAAAGACCGCCGGTAACGCTACCCAAATAGGGTCTCAAAGAATACCTGTCAAGTACAAGTGCTTTGTAGGTGTTCACCGCACAAATAGCATCAGCGCCTGCCCCCACAGCCGCTTTTCCTATGACGCTGATGTCTGTCACGTTCGGTGTGAGTTTGGCGATGAGCACACCTGCCCACACCCTACGACAAGCCGCCACTACTCGGCTCGTTTCCACCGGGTCGCTACCTACGGCTGCACCCCCCCGAGCCACATTCGGACAAGAGATGTTTAACTCAAGAGCAACGCGAGACACCCAATCCGAGTCAGCAAGTTCGCCAAGTGCTTGAGCAAGTCTATGGGCAATCTCTTCGTACTCTTCGGCAGACTCCCCTCCCACGCTGATTATCACCGGGCATGGCAGCCTTAGGAGCTCGGGCAACTCCCGCGAGATGAACGTTTCCAGCCCCGGATTGGGCAATCCTACAGAGTTGACTATGCCCGAGGCGGTTTCCACAACCCGCGGCGTCGGGTTGCCCAGGCGCGGGCGCAAGGTGACAGTTTTCGGCACATACGCAGAAACCGGTGGATGCTCGAGCACTGTAGGACCCAGCGAGTCGGCCAGAGAAAACAAGTCCATAGTCCCCGACCCGTTTATGAGAGGGTGATCTAGCTTGAGCCCTGCTAGATCCACAGCCAAGCTAGTCACCGAAGACCTCCTCTCCCCTAAATACAGGCCCCTCACGGCAAACTCGCGAAAGCGACCCGTCCGCCTTAGTTATGACGCATCCGTGACAGGCCCCCAGGCCGCAGGCCATGACCGTCTCCAAACTAAACCACGCTTTCACGTCAGGCACCCTCTGACATATTTGCCAAAGCGTGCGAGACATGGCAAAAGGCCCACAACCCAATAGTCGATCCCCGGACCTTATGTGAGCTCTCGCGAGATCACTTACCATGCTCCCCGGGCAGCTGGGGTCATCCTCGCGGGTTACCTCAAGCCGGCTCACAAGCCCTTCTTGTGTGGTCTGTTCGAGAATCGCCTGGACTACTTGCACAGCCTGTGACTGGGCCGCATTGCGAAAGCCAAGCAAGACCAGCGTTTCCACGCCCAAACGCCCACCCATATGTAGCGCGTTCAGACACCGCAGCACGAGAGGGAAGGGCGCGATACCAACCCCACCTCCCACCAGCACCACTCGCCGAGCATCAGCCGTGATAGCCTCTAGGTCGAAACCGTTACCCAGAGGGCCAAGTACCCACACCCGCTCCCCTCTTCGGTGCCCGCAAAGCTCCCGAGAAGCCTCTCCCACCGGCGCTATAAGAAAGGACACCCTCTCGCCCGTTTGATCGGCCACCGAAAAAGGTCTTGCCAAGAAGCACCGGGAATCTTGGCTCTGTAGCATCACAAACTGCCCAGGCCTGGCGCCTGGCCACCCGGGTACATAGAGAACGAGCCAGGTAAGACTGCCTAAGCGCTGGATCCGGTCCACAGTAGCGAGCCGCCGGCAGAATGCCTGCTTGGTCCCTTCGTTATCGGGAAGCCAGGCGCTCATGGTGTTGACATCTCGCGGTCAGTGTGCACTGGCGCTGGCATTTCGCGCGTACACATCTTGTAGACAGGTAACCGAGATCTCGGGTCGACGCCGAGCGGCAGCAATGGCCTGCACGGCCGCGTGAGCCGCGGCGGCAGTGGTGATGGTGGGTATCCCGCGTCGCAGAGCCGCTCGCCGAATCTCATACCCATCGGCTCGCGCTCCCCGCCCTCGCGGTATGTTGATGACGAGGTCCACCTGACCTTGCTCAATTAAGTCCACGATGGTGACCACTTTCTCCTGTGCCTCCCCCCGGGCCAAGAGTTCAAGACCCTCAGTGTACTTAAGGACAAGCTCAGAGTCGATGCCGTTCAGTGTCAGGGTGCGATGGGTACCTCGGGTAGCAAGGATGTGGAACCCAAGGGTACGAAGCACCAAAGCAACCAGCACGATTGCATCCTTGTCTGCATCGGCCACAGACATAAACACCGTACCTTGCTGAGGCAAGGCGTCTCCTGCGGCAAGAGAGGCTTTGGCAAAGGCCTCTGGGAAGTTAGTCCCCAGACCCATCACTTCACCGGTCGACTTCATCTCGGGCCCCAGGGTCGTATCCACCTCAGGCAAGCGCGAGAACGGAAGAACGGCTTCCTTTACAGCTACGTGGCCAATCTGTCGCGGCCCGGGTACTCGGCCTTCGCGCTTAGACTCCTCCCACCCGGGGAGGTTCATGTCCTTTAGACGCTGCCCCATGATCACACGGGTAGCGACCCTAGCTAGAGGAACTCCGGTGGCCTTGCTCACAAACGGAACCGTGCGGCTAGCACGCGGGTTAACTTCAAGAACATAGATGCTTGCTCCCCCATGCTCGCTCTGCTGGACTGCATATTGCACGTTCATGAGGCCAACCACACCAAGCTCACGAGCTAGAGCAGCTGTTTGCTCTTCTATGCGGCGAACAATGTCCTCGCCTATGGACACAGGGGGAATCACGCAGGCCGAATCTCCCGAATGAATCCCTGCCTCTTCCACATGCTGCATAACCGCCCCAATGTAGACGTCTTCGCCGTCGCAGACTGCGTCTACGTCGATCTCAGTAGCGTGCTCCAGAAAACGGTCGATGAGAACTGGATGTTGGGAGGAGGCCTCTACAGCAGTCTTAAGATAAACTTTTAGCTCCTCCTCGTCGTAGACAATCTCCATAGCTCTTCCGCCAAGAACGTAGGAGGGCCGAACCAGGAGCGGATAGCCGATACGTTCGGCCACAGCAGGAGCCTCCTCTGGGCTTCTCACAGTGCCAAAGGGCGGGGCCTTTAGATTAAGTCGCCTTAGCACCTCCCCAAACCGTTCTCTGTCTTCGGCTAAGTCAATTGCCTCGTAGGAAGTACCAAGGATGTTAACCCCTGCATCTGCCAGACGCTTGGCTATCTTAAGAGGCGTCTGGCCGCCGAATTGCACCACCACTCCCAGCGGTTTTTCGTTTTCGATGACGTTGAGAACGTCCTCGAAAGACAAAGGCTCAAAGTAGAGCCGGTCGGAGGTATCGTAGTCAGTGGAAACCGTCTCCGGGTTACAGTTGACCATGATAGCCCGATAGCCGAGAGCTCTTAGCTCTTGGACGGCGTGTACACAGCAATAATCAAACTCTATGCCCTGTCCAATACGGTTGGGACCGCTTCCTAGAATGACGATAGAACGCTTGTCCTCGCAGGGAAGAGCCTCGTTCTCGTCTTCGTATGTCGAGTAGAAATATGGGGTGTAGGCCTCAAATTCTGCAGCACAGGTGTCAACCGCCTTGTAGGTGGGCAGGATGCCTTCCTGCCTACGGCGAGTCCGTACTTCGTCCTCAGTGGCCCCCACAAACCTTCCGATAAACGAGTCACTAAAACCAAGCCGCTTGGCCTCGCGCAGATCCTCGCGACGTACGGCACTCAGGCCGCCCCTGGAGGCGAAGGACCGCAGGTGATTTTCTGCCTGAACGATTTCCTTAAGCTCGTTTAGAAACCAAGGATCGATGTGGGTAGCTTCATGAATGTCAGCCAGATCTATGCCACGCCTAAAAGCCTCCAAAATTAGGTCATACCTATCAGGAGATGGGACGGCAACCCTAGCCATAAGCTCGTGGTCATCCTCGGGCATTACCGGCCGCACGTCTAGCTCTCGAGAGCGCATTGACTTCTGGAAGGCCTCTTTGAAGGTACGGCCTATTGCCATGTTTTCCCCCACGCTCTTCATATGCGTGGTGAGAGACCGCTCGGCCAACGGGAACTTCTCAAAAGCCCAGCGCGGAGTTTTCACCACCACGTAATCCAAGGTAGGCTCAAAGCAGGCCGGCGTTTTTAGCGTGATGTCATTGGCTATCTCGTCCAGCGTGTACCCCACCGCCAGCCGGGCAGCTATCTTGGCAATTGGAAATCCGGTGGCTTTTGAGGCCAAGGCCGAAGAACGGCTGACCCGGGGGTTCATCTCGATCACCACAACTTCATCCGTGTCGGGAGAGACAGCAAATTGTATGTTTGATCCTCCCGTTTCCACCCCTATGGCTCGGATAATCGCAAGAGCAGCGTCTCGCAAACGCTGATATTGGACGTCAGAGAGAGTCTGTTGAGGCGCTACAGTAACCGAATCTCCAGTGTGTACGCCCATCGGGTCAATGTTCTCAATAGAACAGACAATAACCACGTTGTCCTTGAGATCACGCATGACCTCAAGCTCAAATTCCTTCCATCCGATAACGCTCTCTTCCAGCAAGACCTCATGTACTGGTGAGGCTTCTAGACCCGTCCGAACCACGCGCTCAAAGTCTTGCTCGCTCTTGGCCACTCCCCCACCATAGCCGCCGAGCGTGAAACTGGGACGAACAATCAGCGGAAGTCGAAGCCCTGCTTTAAGTGCCGCCCAGGCTTGCTCCACGGAGTTAACTACCGCACTATCCGGCACTCGGAGCCCGATGGAAGCCATGGTAGCCCGGAATTCCTCCCTGGATTCGGCTCGCCGGATAGCCTCGTACTTAGCTCCAATCAGCTCGACCCCAAACTTGTCTAGCGTTCCATCCTCTGCCAGTGCGCAGGCGATGTTAAGAGCGGTCTGGCCCCCGAGCGTCGGCAAAAGGGCGTCCGGACGCTCTCGTTCGATAATCCTGGCCACAACTGAGGGAGTGAGGGGTTCGATATACGTACGGTGAGAGAAGACCGGGTCGGTCATGATGGTAGCCGGGTTGGAGTTAACCAGGACTACCTCAAAGCCTTCCTCCAGGAGGACCTTGCAGGCTTGGGTGCCGGAGTAGTCGAATTCACACGCTTGCCCAATGACAATCGGCCCAGACCCAAGCAGGAGAATCTTGCGAATATCGTTACGTCGCGGCATAAACGGTTCCTTCCCTTTCGGCCTCACGGGGCGCGATTAAAGGTCGGCTAATGGTAGCTTATTCCCGTTCGCAAAGCTAGAAGAACCTCGTGTTGGGTAGTCGATTTAGCCGGTCACCCCGAGAACGCGCCGAAACACCTCCACGCTCTCTCTGACTGCCCGCACAGAAACATCTGACGGAGTCATGAAGTCAAAGCCATGGACGGTCCCAGGGTAGTTGTGGAGCTCTACCGGAACCCCCGCTTCCATTAGCCTCATCGCATAGATAATGGCCTCATCGCGCAATGGATCATGCTCTGCCGTCATAATGTATGCCGGAGGCAGGCCAGAAAGATCCTCGGCTCGAGCGGGTGCCGCGTACGGAGACACGGACGTGCGTTCTTTTCCTAGATAGTGATCCCACATTAGTAGCGAGTTATCGTAATCCCACACGTAGAGGTCTCTCCCTAGCTTCATGGACGGGGTCTCACACCGATCATCAAGAACCGGATAAAAGAGCATTTGAAGAGCGATGGCTGGCCCGCCGCGGTCGCGAGCTAACAAAGAAACGGCCGCCGCAAGATTACCGCCGGCGCTCCCTCCGCCCACCGCGAGCCGACTGGGATCTATACCCAGCTCCTCTGCATGTTCCGCCACCCAGCATAATGCAGCGTAACAGTCCTCAAGACCAGCGGGGAAAGGATTCTCCGGTGCCAACCGATAGTCCACCCCCACAGAGACAGCTCCCCCTTGAGCACTCATGACTAGACATCTTGGATGTTCTGTCTCTAGATCACCCAATATGAAGGCTCCGCCGTGAAAGTTAACAAAAGCCGGCCTTGGCCCCCTATCGGGCTCAGTGGGCAAATAAATGCGAATGCGTACCTCTGGCGCTCCCGGTGGCCCCGGTATGGTGCGCTCGACCTCTCTCACCCGGGGGTCAGAGGGTCGCTCAACACCCTGCGCTTCGAGTATTTGCATGAATTTGCGGTGTGCCTCCCGAGCCGCTATTGGGTCGGAAAGGTCTAGCCTGGGGATCTTGCGTGCTTGGGTTTCTATGGCCGGGTCATATATCCGTCGCATCTCAACCATCAGCCCAAAATGTCCCCGGGTTTCAGCCCCCTCGAAGCAGCGAATTCCCCGGCGGGAATCTTGGCGCCACCTGCTGGCTGCACCCGTTTGACGAAGATGCTCCCCCCGCTTGACGCAACCAAGAATCCCTCGTCGGTCACCTCTCGTATAGTTCCAGGCTTCTCCGGTCCGCTAATCGGACGCTTTTCGCAGTCGTAGATTTTCAACGTTTCGCCTTTGTACACAGTCGCAGCCCCAGGAGAAGGGTTGCATCCTCGAATCACGTTGTAAACGATGTTTACTGGGTACATCCAGTCAATCTTCATGTCCCTGCAAAGAGGCTCGTACTCACCCTGGCTGAGATCCTGCGGAATCTTGGGTGCCTTGCCTTCCTTTATCAGGCGAACAGACTGGATTATCGCGTCGACCCCCAGCGGGAACAGCTTGTTGAAGTAAAGGGAACCTACGGTGTCATCGGGATCAATGGGAACTTCAACCTGCATGAGAATGGGCCCGGTATCGAGTCCCTCGTCTGGCCAAAAGATGGTGAGTCCCGTCTTGGTTTCACCGTTGATAACTGCCCAGTTGATGGCGCTTGCTCCGCGATGTCTAGGTAGAAGCGACGGATGATACTGGATGGTGCCAAAAGGCGGATGGTTAAGAATGGTGGATGGGACAATGTCAGTAACGAAAGCCATGACGTTTAGCTCAGCGCCAAACGTCTTGTATTCCTCATACACTTCTGGGTCGCGCATGCGAGCGGGCTGTCTTACTGGGATGTTATTGATGGTGGCAAGCTCTTTGAATGTATTAGCTTTTCCCGCGCCCGCGTCCGGAGGCATGTAAACCACCACAACCTCTTCCCCCTCGGCTATCAAAGCCTCCAGTACCTTCTCGCCAAACGCAGCCTGACCGATGAGTGCGATTTTCATCTTCTACCTCCGTCCGTGTCGCATGGTCACACCCCAGCCGCAGAGCGGGCGGATAGGAGACGATTGTACCCTGCGATAGGCACGGGAGAAAGGACGGGAGAACACATCTTAATAAGGGAGGCTTCGCATGGGCGCGGCTCGGGGCCGGGGAGCGGCCCCGAGCCGCCTTCATACCCTAGGCCTGTTTTCTTGAGTATTCGGGGGCAAAGAACAAATCGTGGAACAGGATGGGCTTGGAAGGATCGTTTATCTTCTTGAAGTTTAGAGGAGCGTGGTAGAGACCAGCCGGCACATAGACAGCCGTGGCTTCCGTGAAGGTGAATTTCTCCATGTGCTCGGGATCCGGTCCCAGACTGAGCTCAACCTCGCCCCCAAGATCCTTCATATTGGTAGTGTCGCCCCCCACGAAAAGAATAAACTGGTCAAAGTCGTGGCAATGAGGCTCGCTAATCATTTCAAACGGCTCACTTATTGCCCACCAGCTCATGCGGAAGTCTACTTTTCCCCATCCTCCTTCGCCGCCAGCTAAGCCCAAACGAGGAGCTTTTACCTCTGGATGGGGGCTTTCGTTGGTCATGACCATAGGCCGAATGTACTGCAACAGCTCCTCTCGTGACATTGCACGCCTCCGTCAATAAGACCTTCCCGTCGGGGAGTACTGCGTCGCGCGCTACCCCATACATCAAGGCTTATATCACCTGGCCTAAGGGAATTCAACGCGAACGACGAAAGAGAGTGAGAGCCAGGACAGTGGCCAATACAGCCATGCCCGCCGCTATGAGGGCCGACCAAGTAAACGTCTCATCTGCTGGAAAAATTTGCGTCTCTACACCACTAGCAGTTGCCACCGTGAACTCAATCTGTCTTAGAGTCAGCACAAACCCAGCAAGAGCTGAAGCCACGGCTGAGCCCGTACCCGCTGCAGCATTGTAGATCGTGCTGACCAAGATCCCCTGGTCGGGAGCAACCGCTTCAGCCGCTATGCTAAAGCTTGCCGAGCCTGCGAGAGCTCCCGGAATTCCGGCAAGAGCCATCCAAACCATAGTCAACCACAGAGAATGGTGAGCGAAGGCAAGACCAAAAGCACTCCAACCGAAGAGCAACCCGAGGAGCATGGTTCCAGGTGGGCCAAGGTGCCGCATGATACGCGCCGCGAAACTGGCGGTCACAGACATCAAAGCTGCCGGTATAGCCGAAGCGACCGACACCACAAACATGCTTTGCCCAAATCCGTAACCAGAGCTCACGGGAGCCTGGAACAGGTAGGGCATTGCCGCCGCAGGCACACACAATCCGATAGCCACCGCCAACCAGGCAATCCCCCCTTGCCACACGCCCCGACGGCGGAGCACGCGGAGATCTATCAACGGTGCCGACACCCGAAGTTCCCACATCACCCAAGCGCCTAGAAATGCCACTCCCGGAACCAACATGGCGAGCAGACGGAGACTTCCCCAGCCCCAGGCATTGGCTTGACTAAGCGGTAGGAGAATCAGCACCGTCCATATGACAAGACCTACACAGCCGGGATAGTCAACCCGTACGCCGCGCTTCTTAGGTGTCTCCGCTACAAAAACCCCAGTGAGGACAAGGTCGAGCGCACTTGCTGCAGCTAACGCCCAGAAGATGGACCTCCAGTTTCCGCCAGCCTTCCATATAACGCCGCCACACAGGTAACCCACCACTGCTCCCAAAGCCATGGCCAGAACGATCATGCTCATGGCTCGCCGAGCCGCCTCCCCCCTCCACAGATGGGCGATTATTCCAATGGCAAGCGCCTGTGTCGCCATCGCCCCGCCCTGCACAACGCGGCCAACCACGAGCAAAGGCAGGCCAGTGGAGACCCCAGCAAGAATACTCCCCACCAGCAGGAGTCCCAGAACCACGAGAAGCATCCGGCGGTTCCCCAAGCTAGCTCCCAGGGCGGCGGCAACCCCGCCAAGGCCGGTTGCGACAACATGGAATGCTGCCATCGCCCACACTATTTGATTTACAGGACGAGCGAATTCCTGAGACAGGAGAACAATCTGGGGGAACAAGCAGACACTTGCCACGTTCGCCAGCACTGTGGCAAGCATGAGAGCCCCGATCACAACCCAGGCGTTTCGATCCAGAGTAGAACTCTGAAGGTCTTGCGCTAAAGAGGGTCGCAGGCTGCCGCCAGTCACTGCACCCCCACGGATCGTAAAGCGGCAAGCAATTCGTCTGCGCGCTGACTCCCAATCAAAATAGGACCCTTGCCTCTTACTTGCAGCTGGACCCCCTTATTCCCAGAGGCCGTGTACGCTCGACCGTGTGAGCGGCTTTGTCGCACCCCCCAGCCACCGAACTCAGTAATCGGAGAGTATTCCCGCACGCTGGCGCTTTCTATTTGCGCGATGGAAATCCGGGCAGGGGGGAAAGGATAGAGGCGAACACAAAGACATTCCGGGGTCACCTCAGTTACTAGACGAATTAGCGCCAAGAAGGCAGGCAGACCTAGCCCAAACACGATGGCAAACACCCAAGCGAGCCAGTTTGGTATAGGCCGCTCCGCCGTGGGGTGACCCAGCACCACTTGCTGAGCAAATTCCCACCAAACCAGGACAGTCACAATTGCCACTGGAAGATAAAGGAACCACTGCCTGAACCGCTGAACCTCTCGAAAGACAACAGTCGTCGCTGCAGCCGGCATGGCTTCTCCAGTCGCTCGATTATTGGATGTCAGAAATCTTGCCATGTTCACCCATGCAGCACTGCTTAGGCGTTGCCGCTTCCCATAGTACACTACCAGGTTATGCATGCTGGAGATCAAGTTAACCGCTGGCGCAGCCGCAGTCGGAGAGCGGCCTGGTACATCTACGACCTCGGCAACACCTCGGTGGAGTTCGCCATCCCTATGTACCTCACCGTTTGGATTGTAAATGACCTTGGCGTGGATGCCCGCTGGTTTGGACTTGCCTCGGCCGTTTCCTCATGGGCCATTGGCCTGAGCGGGCCATGGATTGGCATACGAGCGGACGAACGCCTCTCACGCAGAAAATGGTTCACGGTTTCCGCTTTGCTGGCCGCGCTTTTCTTCGGAACCCTAGTTTTTCTCCCCTCGCAGGAACCATGGGGAGTAGGTCTCGTTATTGTGACCGCCATGGCAGCCAACTACTTCTTCCAACTTTCAAGCCTCATATACAACGCATCTTTACTCAGCGCTTCCGAGGGTGCAAACGTAATCAGCGTTTCTTCCCTTGGCATTGGACTTAGCTTTGTAGGGGGTGCCGCTGGCGTAGGAATAATGGAGCTGCTTGTATCGGGACGCCTTTCTAGTGGGCCATCCTCGCGGGGTTTTGCTCTCGTTGCCGCAGCAGCTATCTTTCTACTCTGCGCCCTTCCAAGCATACTTGCCAAGACCATCTGGAAACAACCGAGAACTCCCAGTCTGCCCTCGGAAAGCCTGCTGACTAGGATGACCACGCTGTGGAGGGAGACAGCACACAAGCACAGAGCAGGGTGGTTTCTCGCCGGCTACTTCGCGCTCAATTCTTCCATTATGGGGCTGACTCTGTATCTTCCCCTATACGTGAGGTCGACAACTGGGTTAGAGGGAATTGGCCTGCTTGCTGCCGTTGGCACGGCAGTGTTTGCTTCTGCCCTAGGAGCGGGCTTCGTCGCCCTGCTTCGCCCTCCCCCTCACAAGGCGCGCACGATCATCGTAATCGCCCAAGGCCTTATGGGGCTTAACGCCTTACTTTTCAGCCTGGTTGCTTCGTTACCCCTGGTACTTACCTGCACTGCCCTGCATGGCCTTTTCTCGGGAGCTGCCGTCCCAACTGTAAGAGCGGCTTTTGCCCTGTCGTTCCCGGCGGAATACCAGGCACTAGCTTTTGGCCTCTTTGGTGCCGTTCAAAGAGTGTCTCAGGGATTGGGCGCGGCGCTGTGGCCGCTCGCGGATGCGGCTGGCGACGGCCACAGCGCCGCGCTTGGCGTGGCCGCCATGGGAGTTCTGGCGCTAGCAGGGATTCCGTTTTTCTTCAGGTGGCGTCTGGATTCGTAAACAAGGACGCCAGAGACCGGTGATGAGAGCCATGCCAATAGATCTTTCCGCAGCGACTGCACCGCCAGAAATCACTGGTATGTGCGATTGTTTTCTCTGGTAACTGCGGAGCCACTTGTTCTTTGTCTACTTTCTCCAGAACCCCGTTGCACAGAGAACATCGGGAGAATGGCCGGACTAGCCGCCATAGGTCAAAACGCTCGAGAACCTCGCGTAGTTGTTCACGAGGTCGCACGCTGCGCACCAAGTATCCGTGGGTGACAGCCGAACGCATCAAGAGCCCACGGTCACGCGTAAGGAGTATGCGCCGCTCCTCCAGGGATATGCGCGCAAGCTCCACGTCCGTTGAATCGTTGTCATAAACGGTGTCAAAACCAGCCAGCCGCAGATACCTGGCCAGCCTGCCTAGGTGAACATCGGCCACAAAGCGGACCACCCGCAAAGGTTCGGGCCGTACAGCCGTAACTGACGAAATGTCGAGGGCTTCAAAGACCGGATAAATGCTTACCCTGTCGCCACTCGCAAGTCGGTGGGAGAATCCCACCGACTTGCCATTCACAAGGACGAGATCCACTTCGGTATGGGGAACGCCCAGCCCTTCAATTAGGTCCTTAACCGCACCACCCGCAGGAAAAGCGCGCTCAAACTCTCGCCCTCGGTTTTCCGGAGAGAGAAAGTCCCCCAGCTCAGCGTAAAACCGAACTCGTACAATGCCCGTTCGGCCTCACTCTCCCTTCATCTCGAGTGCACACCTAAGCATGACGTCGAACAAATCCGGGATGTCTTCCTCTTCCACGCAGGAAATCGCCACCCTAATGTCGGTGTCGCTGGTGGAAATGACCCCCACCCCGTATTCGTTCAATAACCGTACACGGTATTGCTCAGCATCCAGACCGTGAAGACGAACACACAGGAAGTAGCCTGAGTTGAACGGGTAGAGCGTCCACGCTTGTGCGAACTTAGGATCCGCCAGCACCTCAAGCGCTCTAGCCGCTCGCTGTGCCAAAACCCTGTATTTCTCCTCTCGCTCCGCCTGATAGTCGGGGTCCTGCATGGCCTTAACCAGCAAGGCTTGGGAAAGATTCGAAGCGTTGCTGACTGTTGCTCGGATACAGCCGGCAGTCTTCTTCTCAAGAGCTTCGTAAACAGGCGCTCCCCCCTCAATGCCGTAAGTAAGGAAGCCAACCCGCAGTCCCCAGGCGTAGTCCTCCTTAGAGGCGCCATCTAGCTTTATAGCGAGTACTCGAGGATGCGCGCCCGCGAGTAGACTGAAAAGCGACTCTCTAAACGGCGAATCACCGTAAAACAAACCAAAATACGCATCGTCACAGATCGCAAGCACGTCGCACTGGTATCGCTCAGCCGCGTCCACCAGGATATCGCGGATGGCCTCGGCCTCCTGCTGGCTAATCGTGTAGCCAATGGGATTGTTCGGAAAATTAAAGAGGACAGAAACCCGCCCCACGTCAGCCTGTGTGGTCACCACCTGACGAAATCCGTCAAGGTCAAAACCGCCGTCCGGCGTAAGCAGGGGGTAAGTGCCAAGACGCGCGCCACGCTTAACTCCAAATACCATTCTGTAGTTACCCCACAGCTTGTCAGGCAGCAGGAGAACGTCACCCGCGTCAAAGAACATATCCGCTACCGTGCTTAGACCATGTGTGATCCCGGTAGTAACCACAGGCAGGCTGATAGGCGCCTCACCGAGAGACGGATTGCTTTGCTTTATGTGTTCTTTCCACAGCTTGCGCAGATCGGCTCGTCCGGCGGCAGGCGCATAAGGCAACATGTCATCCGGCGTAAGTCCGCTGACCAGTTTGGTGATAGAGGGCAAGCCCATTGCCCTTTGATCCTCTCTGGCCTCTCCAATGGTAGCGTTGTACTTGAAGGCCTTTTCCTTAGCTTCCGCGGTTTGAGTCAGAATGCCTTTGGGGAAATAGAGCGCCCTTCCCAGCTCCGAGAGCAGGCGGAAAACCGCGGGCGCATGCGCGCGGATGGTGTTGTTAAGTTCGACAGCTAACGAATTGAGTCCGGAAGCCAAGGGGTCCACCGCTACTCCTTTCCTTCTAGACGAGCACGCAATCCCGCAAGCTGGTCACGCAAAGCAGCTGGCAAGCGGTCTCCAAACTGGTCAAAGAACTTCTCTAGGCGAGCGGCTTCTTCTTTCCACTCCTCGACGTCCACGGAAAGCAGCGCGTCCAGGCTCTCTTGTGGCAAGTCAAGCCCAGAAAGATCGAGATCCTCTTTCCTCGGTATATAGCCAATAGGCGTCTTTACTGCCTGCGCTGTTCCTTCCACACGTTCGAAAATCCACTTGAGCACCCGGCTGTTTTCTCCATAACCCGGCCAGAGAAACTGCCCGTCTGGGCCCTTGCGGAACCAGTTCACAAAGAAGATTCTTGGCAGCTTAGATGGATCCGTGCGCTTGCTCATTGACAGCCAGTGGGCAAAATAGTCGCCCATGTTGTACCCGCAGAACGGCAGCATGGCAAAGGGATCATGACGGAGCACCCCAGTCTGACTCAAATTGGCGGCCGTGGTCTCCGATCCTGCGGCGGCCCCCAGGAAAACTCCGTGCTCCCAATCAAACGACTCGTATACCAAGGGCACTGTTGAGGCCCGCCTACCACCAAAAAGAATGGCAGAAATCGGCACTCCTTCCGGATTCTCCCAGTCCGGATCGATCACCGGGCACTGAGCAGCGGGAGCCGTAAAACGTGCATTGGGATGAGCAGCCTTTGTTTCCATCCCCGGGTGCCAATCCTTACCCTGCCAGTCGATAAGGTGCGCTGGAGCCGCAACTCCCATGTCCTCCCACCACACGTCTCCATCGTCGGTGAGAGCGACATTTGTAAAGATCGAATTTCGGGTAAAAGTCTCCATCGCATAGGGGTTAGACTCGTAAGAAGTTCCCGGAGCCACGCCAAAGAACCCGGTCTCGGGATTCATGGCGTACAGGCGGCCGTCCTCTCCAATCCTCATCCAAGCGATGTCATCACCCAGACAAGTAACCTTCCAGCCTCGGATTGTGGGTCTCATCATGGCCAGGTTGGTCTTGCCACAAGCGCTCGGAAAAGCCCCCGCAATGTAATGCTTCTTGCCTTCGGGTGAGGTTAGGCAAAGGATTAGCATGTGTTCTGCAAGCCAACCTTCGTCCCTAGCCATGACCGAAGCAATGCGCAAGGCCAGGCACTTCTTACCCAGAAGAGCATTGCCGCCGTAGCCGGAGCCATAAGACCAAATCGACGGATCCTCCGGAAAATGAACAATGTATTTGTTCTTGGGATCCTGCTCGCAAGGCCAGGTGGCGTCGGGCTGCCCGGGCTTTAGAGGAGCGCCCACCGAGTGAAGGCAAGGCACAAAGTCGCCGTCGGTCCCTAAAGCCTCAAGAACCTTGGTCCCCACCCGGGTCATGATTTCCATGTTGACCACGACGTATGGCGAGTCGGTCACTTCCACACCGATCTTCGAAAAACGAGAGCCGACTGGGCCCATGGAGAAGGGAATCACGTACATGGTGCGTCCAGCCATGCTTCCGTTAAACAGCTCGCGAAGCTTGGCCTTCATTTCGTCTGCGGCCACCCAGTTGTTGGTGGGTCCAGCATCTTCTTGCCGGGTGGTGCATATGAAAGTGCGGTCCTCTACACGCGCGACATCACTAGGGTGTGAGCGAGCTAGATAACAGTTGGGGCGCAAAGTTTCATTTAAGCGGGTAAAGGTGCCATGGTCGACACAGATCTGGCACATGCGTTCATATTCCTCTTTTGAGCCGTCGCAAACGTATATGTCAGCTGGCTTGCAAAGCTCCTTTACCTCCTCAAGCCAAGCGAGTAGCTTTCTGTTTTTGATAACCGACTCAAGCGCGGCCGCCATCCTTTCTCCTTCCTTCGCCGATCGGCGGTCGTGTTTTCTGCTACCTCCGGGTACAAAACAAGCCGGCGAGCGTTCTTGACCCTTTCGCTGCCGGCCTTCAGGCATGGCCGGTGGACCACTCCACCTTCCGCCGGTCTGCCATTTAAAAAATACCATGGAATGGGGCCCGAGGGCGAGCCCTTGGACCCCATTCCTCTCGGACCCAGCCGTTTTGCCTACCCAACCAGAGCTTGCCTAACCACCTCCAGCTTCCCGGCCGACATCAGCTTCTCGTTCTTGTGAGCAATGAACTTGGCGTATTCCGCCATAAAGATCCGACCCGGGTCCCGCAGATCAAACTTGTCCGGGTTATCACGGAAGAACTCTCGATGGACTCTGGTCCAGACTAGACGTCCATCTGTATCGATGTTCACCTTGGTTATGCCTAACGGGATCGCCTTCGCAAATTCGTCCTCATCGACCCCCTTGGCTCCTTTCAAAGCCCCACCCGCCGCGTTGATTCTCTGGACTTCCTCTTGAGGCACCGATGACGCCCCGTGCATCACAAGAGGAAAGCCCGGTAGACGCCTTTGGATCTCAGCAGCGACTTCCAGATGGATGCGCTGGGTTCCAGTGAATTTGTAGGCCCCGTGGCTAGTGCCGATGGCCACTGCCAAAGCATCACACCCGGTTTCTTTGACGAAAAGCTCCGCCTCCGCCGGATCAGTGAGATGAGCGCTTTTCTCATCCACACTTACATGCTCCTCCACTCCCCCAAGGCGACCCAACTCGGCCTCCACCGAGATGCCTCGGGCGTGCGCAGCCTCCACCACCTGTTTAGTAATGCGAATGTTCTCTTCCAAGGGCTCATGGGAAGCGTCGATCATTACCGACGAGTAGAACCCGCTTTCAATGCAGTCAAGACAAGTAGCAAGATCACCGTGGTCCAAATGTACGGCAAAGATGGCATCCGGAAAAATCTCCGCGGCCGCTCTGATCATAGCCTCAAGCATTCGTTTGTCCGCGTACGACCGAGCTCCCTTGGAGATCTGGATGATGAAGGGGGCCTGCGACTCCATGTTGCCACGGAACAACCCAAGAGTTTGCTCCATGTTGTTGATGTTGTAGGCTCCAATCGCAAACCTGCCGTAAGCCACCTGAAAAAGTTGCTTCGTGGTTACTATCATACTCACTCCCCCTGGGCAGCTCTGTTGGCATTCCAATACGCTTCTGCTTCCTCTTCCATCTTGTAGAGGCGATCGTAGTAGTCGGGGAACTCCTTCAAATGAGCCCAGGCTATCTTGCCAGTGAGCAGAGGATCGTCGTTTGTAACGTTAGTTTCTGGGTCGTGGGCGCCGTGTTCCAGCTCAACGTCAAGACCGCGGCGAAACTGCTCAACATCAAACTCCTGCCAGCTGATCCCCAGCTGCTCCCCGATGGCCTTCGCTTCCTCCGTGGTAAACCTCTTCCTGGTAGTCATAGACCCCTCGCCATCTCTTGGTCGAGAACCCACTGCTTTGTGGTCACTGCTCAAGAACCCGCCGTCCTCTCGTCATAGAAAACCCGGCCCACAGAGAATCCCGGTCCCAACTTATCACCAAGGGCATAGTAGGCGTTTTCGGCCGGGGCCCAGCTAAACGGCAATACCAAATCTGCTTGGGGTTTGCCGTCAGCACCCAAACAACTCTCCTCAACCTTTACATCCAAGATCTCCCCCACGAACATGGTATGCAACCCCAGTTCCTGGACGTGCACTACCTTGCACTCAAGCACCAGGGGAAATTCAGCAACGTAAGGGGCATCGACCACGCTCGATCGAACAGGAGTAAGGCCGGTGACTGCAAATTTATCTACGTCGCGGCCAGAGGCTAGTCCAAAGTAGTCAGCTTCTTTCACGTGGTCCCGCGAAGGGATGCTTATAGTAAATGCTCTTCGCTCTATCAGATTCCCGTAGGTATACGTGGCCTTCCGCACTGAGATGGCTACGCAAGGCGGCTTGGAGCAGCAGATACCTCCCCATGCCACAGCCATGACGTTTGGTCGGTCCTGCGCGTCATAAGTTCCTACAATGAAGACCGGGGTAGGATAGACAATGGTTTTTGCACCAAGAGAGGTTTTCATACCTTCTCCTCCCAGCAATCGATGTGAACCCTACTGCTGTCGTAGCGATCAACGGGCTCCGGTGTCTCGGCAGGATATCCTATAGGCACGAGAGCAAAAGGAACTACCTGACCGGGGATTCCAAGGACAGCTCTGGTTTTTTCAACCCTTTCCTCTCGCGGATAAAGACCGCACCACACTGCTCCGAGTCCCAAAGCATGAGCGGCAAGCAACAAGTTTTGCGTGGCCGCCGCACAGTCTTGCACCCAGAATCCCTTGCGCTCCTCTCGAGCAAGATCCCCGCATACCACTATGGCTAAAGCAGCCTCTCGAGTCATACCAGCATACGGAGACACTTGCGCCATCTCCTCGAGGAGATCTCGGCGACGGACTACAACAAACTGCCAGGGCTGCTGGTTCCCAGCTGAAGGAGCAGCCATGGCTG
This sequence comes from Thermoleophilia bacterium, assembly GCA_026415615.1. Lineage (GTDB taxonomy): Bacteria > Actinomycetota > Thermoleophilia > RBG-16-64-13 > RBG-16-64-13 > JAOAGT01. The sequence continues at coordinate 20,193 of JAOAGT010000004.1, forward strand.
CCCGCAGAATCTTGATTACCAGTTCGTCCGGTACCGGATCCTCAGAGTACTTGCGAACACTACGCCGAGTAAAGATAGCCTCCAGGGCATCCACAATCACGCCTCCTTAGTTGCCGTGACAATTTCTTCAAGCGCATTCTCGTGAACAGCCAAGGCACGTTCATCGTGCAGAACCATTCGCACCATGCGAACGCTCTTCAGGGTGGGAGCTACGTGTGCGATTGTTTGGATAGCTACTCTAGCCGCCTCCTCAATGGGATATCCAAAAACACCGGTAGATATGGCAGGAAAGGCGACCGATCGTAGACCTCGTTCATCGGCCAACCTGAGCGCGTTTCGGTAACAGTCTGCAAGCAAGACTGCCGATGGCTGGTCGACTCCATACACAGGACCTAGGCAGTGAATTACGTAAGGATTGGGCAACCTGTACCCCTTGGTGATCACCGCTTGGCCAGGCCTGATCGGCGCAAGAGCCCGACATTCTTCGTATAGTTCAGGACCGGCGGCTCGGTGAATTGCTCCAGCCACTCCTCCCCCAGGAGCGAGCTGCGCATTGGCTGCGTTCACGACCGCATCAAAACCTTCTTGCCGAGTGATATCACCCATCACACACTCGATCTTGACTCCGGCAATTGTGCGCTCCACAAGGCCCCCTCCTTTGCTACCAGCCCAAGAGACTATAGCCTCGAGAGATTAGCTTCGCCCGCACTGCCTCGTAGGACACCTCACACGCGCCAACGTTAGCCTCAGCGGCAACCATCACGATTGCCGCGGCAGCCGCACCCATGTTGGCCCGCGTATGCTCTACTCGGACGGCCGAGGAATACGCCTGACAATCGGTGGATACAGCTGTGGAGACCACAAGATTGGGATGGTCCGCAGCAAGTAGGGCCCCCATCGGAACAAAAACAAACCTGGTTGTTTCAATATGGTTTGGGTAGAACGCGTCGTGTCGGTCATACTCACAATAGCACCCCACTGCTACAGGATGACGAACTACCCCGTTTCGAATGTCACTTCTAGTGTATGTATCCAGCCCTACGATCCTCGGCCCTTCACGAACGTAGAGCTTCTGGGGGATAGTAGCAATTCCCAGATTGGGATATCCGTGCTCCTGAAGATAACGAACCCGATTTATTGTCCACGCGATCACTCGCTGCCTGATTTCTCCTCTGTTGTGAGGTGCGAATATCCACTGGTAGGCAAGCCCAACGTCGGGCCAATCACTCCACCCCTCGTTCAGTTCCCGCTTGCCATTTGGCAGCTTCGCCACCGTCATGCTCCAGCTATCCCTAAACGAGCTAACCGTGCTGGTAGGAAGTGTCACCTTGGCATAAGACGCTGGATCACAACTGGGATGCGTGAGGTCAGCTACTCGTGGAGCAGCTCCCTTGTACAGCTTGAGGGTGAGAAGGGCCGAAAGTCGCTGCGGCGCGGTGATGTATCCATTCTTTGCACTTGGGTAGGGGGGGATGTTGCCCTGCCGATCATTGTATGTGTCCTCTCCCCTACCAATGCGATATTCAGCCCCAAGCATACGAGCTAGGTCGGCTTCAACGCTGGCGTCTATGAAGTACCTGGTCACCAGCCGCAGTCGGGTTCCGTTTTCTAGCAGCAGATCCGCATAGCATCGGCCTGGCTCGTCACTGGCCGCGAGCAAGCGAGCAGAGTAAAAGACCAAGTTTGGCGCATTTCTCGGCGAAAGATATGACCACAGAATGCGAGCCGCTACTTCGGGTTCGTAGACAAACCGTCCGCCAGATGCGAAAGCGCTCTTTCCTAGAGCCTGGTAGTACCGCACTACAGCTTGGCGCCATTCGCCGTAGAAGCCCCCAGAGACCTTGCCAATATTTCGAGCGTCCTCCACGCAAAGACCTTGGGCAAGTGGGGACTCCAGCAGGTTACCGCAGGAAACCAGCGCTACCCGCAAATGAGGCGCTCCAAGGGCTAGCTCGCGTGCTGCGGCCAGCCCGGAGGTCTGAGTGCTGTATATCAATACGTCAACCTGCGTTTCGCTTGCACCGGACTCGTCCCCCACTTCGCCCTGAGCAACTGCGTTTCCGGCAAAGGCTGCAAGAAGAACACCAAGCCAGAAAACAACCGCAACGCCAAACACGCGCAGAAAAGAAATTGAAGAAAAAGCAAGTCGCTCCGTCATTTTCCTCACTTCAGAGCTGCCCCGCCTCGCTCATCCGCCGCAAATCATCAAGGACATTGCTTGCGTGTCCCCTTGCTTTCACTCGCCAGTAAGCAAGAATAATCTGGCCCCTTTGGCTGATAACAAAAGTGTCTCTCTCATGAGAGGGAGAATGCCCTTGTTTGAGGGTACCGTATGCTTGTCCAATGGATCGTTCTTGATCGCTCACCAGAGTAAATCCAAGCTCGTACTTGTCCCGGAATCTTTCGAGTCTGCTGAGGGGGTCAACCGACACTCCCACCACCCTTACCCCCAGCTTGGCAAATTCCGGTATAAGTTGGTTAAACTCAAGCGCCTCTGCCGTACACCCAGAAGTCATCGCCCGAGGGAAAAAATAGAGCACCAACGGTCCGTCTCTTAGAAGATCTGCAAGCCGAACCGGTCCCTCTGTGCTTGGAGCGTGAAATTCCGGCGCTTGGTCGCCTATGGCAACCATCCTCTGCCTCCATTTGATCCCGGTTAGCGCACCTGCGCCATAAGCTTGACAAACTCGTCAAACAGATACCAGCTGTCGTGCGGACCGGGGCCAGCCTCCGGATGGTACTGCACCGAGAAGGCGGGAATATCCAAGAGCCTCAGCCCCTCAACCGTACCGTCGTTGAGGTTAAGGTGGGTGATTTGGATCGGTCCAAAGTCAGTATCCAAGAACAAGTCTCGCGGAGTCAGACTCGCCACCCCGCCAGGCCCGAGGATTGCCCCCCGCTCCACCGAGCGCTTTACCACATCTGGGGGTTCTACAGCGAACCCATGGTTTTGACTCGTAATTTCGACTCGCCCAGTTACGTAGTTGCGTACGGGGTGGTTCGCCCCACGATGCCCAAATTTGAGCTTATACGTGTTCAACCCCAAGGCCAGAGCGAGCAGTTGGTGTCCCAGGCAGATGCCGAAAATCGGTCGCTTCCCCAGTAGGCCCCTAATGTTTTCTACTGCGTAGGTGACCGCAGCCGGGTCGCCAGGCCCGTTGGAAAGAAATACCCCGTCAGGGTCAAGACTCAGCACTTGCTCTGCAGTCCAGTAAGCGGGAACAACAGTCACCCTACATCCGGTTCTGCCAAGCAATCGAAGGATGCTTCGCTTGATACCGTAGTCATAGGCAACCACGTGGAAGTAACGCCCGTAACTAGTCATAGACTCATGGCCCATCAACACCTGGTCTTCTGGTTCGGGCACCCACTCATACGGCTCGGCGCAGGTTATCTCAGTAACCAGATCGCGCCCACGGAGATCCGGATGATTCCGAGCGGCATCTACAAGCTCCTCGGGGTCAAGATCCTCACCAGCGGCAACACAGGCTGGCATAGCGCCGTGTTCGCGAATGCGCCGGGTGAGAGCTCGAGTGTCAACTCCAGCCACCCCGACCACGCCACAACTCGAAAGCCAGTCAACCCACTTTCCCGTGCACGAGCGGTTCCACGCACCATTAACAGGCTCGCGCATGACTACCGCCTGTGAATACACACGAGCTGATTCGAGATGTTTGCTACTCGTCCCGTAGTTTCCTATTAGCGGATAGGTAAAAACCACCATCTGGCCATGGTACGACGGGTCAGATACCACCTCCTGATAGCCCGTCATGCTGGTGTTAAAGACTATCTCGCCCAAGACGCGGCCGCTTGCGGCTACACCGAACCCGCGAAACACCGTCCCATCACCAAGAACGACATACCCGGGCGCACGGTTTCCGTACATTCCTACTCCTTTGACCAAGAAAACCGCCGTGTCCCATTCACCACAGTGAGACGGACCTTCCCTCGCAGCTCCAATCCCATAAAAGCAGAGTTGCGGCTCTTGCTATAGAGATTTTCAGGCTTGACCTCCCACACCTGGTCAAGGTTCACAACGCACAAATCGGCGGGAGCGCCCTCTGCCAGCCGAGGCGGATCCAATCCCAGAAGCCGACAAGGAGCAGTTGACATGGCCTCAACCAGGCGACCCAGAGGCAGCATCCCTGTAACTACCAGACCCGTGTACAAAGCAGCAAACGCAGTTTCGAGTCCAGTGCTGCCAAAAAGCGCCTCCTCAAAAGGACGCTCTTTCTCGTGAGACGCGTGAGGCGCATGATCAGTTGCAACACAATCAATGGTGTGGTCTGCCAGAGCAGCCACTAGCGCTTGCCGATCCTCTTCGGAGCGAAGGGGAGGATTTACTTTGAGGTTTGTATCAAGGGTGCAGAGATTCTCTTCGGTGAGCAAGAGGTGCATTGGGGTGACTTCAGCACTTACCGGAAGCCCTTCCTGCTTTGCCTGGGCAACCAGACGAACGCTCTCGGCGCACGACAGGTGTTGAAAATGCATCCAGGAAACCGACTTCGTGCGCTCTGCCTCACCCTCTCCATGACCCATGACTCCCCTCAGGCGCCGCTCCTCCGCCCACACGTAGCGCAGTATCTCGAGACTGTGCGCAAGTGGTCCCGATTCACAAACAGTGGGCATTCCTCTTAAGCCCAAGCGGGCGCTCCACTTGCCCTCGTGCATCACCGCGTCGGCTGATAGGCTCCGATCTTCCAAATGAAGCAGCAGGGGTCTGTTCACGCCGCGAACATAGCGCAACGCGTGGAGGAGTAGGTCGGCTTCCGCCACTGGGTGTCCGTCGTCAGAAAATCCAACTACTCCTGACTCGGCGAGCTCTCTTAATTCTGCTAGCTCCTCACCCCTCAAACCCTTGCTTATGGCGCCAACCTGGCCGACTTTCACCAGGGCGCGATCGGCCGCTTGGGCAAACACCCAATCAGCGACCGGGCCGCAGTCAACCACAGGGTCTGTGTTGGCCATGGCAACTACAGCCACGTACCCGCCCGCTGCAGCTGCAAGCGACCCCGACTCCAAATCCTCTTTGTATTCATAGCCCGGCGTACGCAAGTGAACATGCGAATCAACAAACCCTGGGAAGACAAAGCAGCCAGCAAGATCCGAAAGAATCTCCGTTCCAGGCGGAGCAGTCACGCTTGCGCCCAGTTGAGAGACCACTCCGTCTTCCACCAGTATGGATCCTTCAAGGTCAACGCCGCTGCTGGGATCAAGAAGCCTGACATCAGGAATAAGGAAACGATCGGGAGGAAAAGCCCGGCATACAAGTCTTGGCACGGGCCGACGCGGACTCTTGTCCATCGGAATTCCTTTCGGTCTCACAGGACGCGTTTAAAGGCCGCCTTATGGTACCGCGGCAACATCAGAGGGTCCAGGGGAATCTGCCAGCTGAACCGCTTAGCGCTACCACCTTCTACGGCCAGCTGACACCCCCGGACCCATGTTAGTCAACCGCGACCTTGTAGTCTATTGATGGACGTTACTCTTGTGCCTCGTCGCTACGCCCGGCCGGCAAGTTTGGACCACTCGAATGGCCGGTCACCTCTTTGGCTCCAGTCGCTGCCAAAGCCTCCTCGTCCACTACGCCGGGTTCAAATGGGCACGTGGGCGTGTACTCAATCTGGGCCTGCTGCTTTAGGATCTGCCAACGCGTGCACACATGCCGTTGGGCCTTTTCCCAAAGCATCTGCGCCGCTTCGGGATGAGCCTTCTGGAGCATGGCATAACGGTTCTCGGTGAGAACAAACTCCGACACTGGTAGCGACAGCTCCTTCATGTCGATCTGCAGCGGGTTCTTGCCCTGAGCGGCAAGGCGCGGGTCGAAACGATAGACGAACCAGGAGCCCGACTCGACCGCCATTCTTTGATGCTCGTAGCCCTTGGCCATGTCAAAGCCCATGGCAATGCAGTGGCTGTACGCGATTATGAGCGACGGGCCGTCATACGACTCCGCCTCTAGGAAAGCTCGCAAGGTCTGGGCATCGCTGTAGCCCATGGCCACCTGAGCAACATACACGTTGCCGTAGGTCATAGCCATTGCGCCCAGGTCTTTCTTGCCGATGGTCTTGCCTCCGGCCGCAAACAAGGCCACCGAGCCCATGGGCGTTGCCTTGGAGCACTGACCGCCCGTGTTCGAGTAGACCTGGGTGTTGAGCACCAGGAGATTGATATTACGCTGGGAGGAAAGCACATGGTCAAGGCCGCCAAAACCAATGTCGTAAGCCCAACCATCGCCTCCGACAGCCCAAACGCTTTTTCTCACCAAATAGTCAGCTAGGACAAGCAGGCGCTTGTAGCGTGGATCACTGCTTGTAGCCATGAGGTTTTCAAGACGAGACTTGAGTTCAGCCACCCGAGACCTCTGAGCAGCTATCTCTTCCTCGGTATCCTGCCTGGCCTCCAACAGCGCCTCTGCACGTTCTGGACCAATCGCCTCCCTAAGCTCTTGCACCAGTTCCCGAGCCGACTCGGTATGCTTGTCGACCGTTAGTCGCAGTCCAAGGCTAAATTCGGCTGCATCCTCAAACAAAGAATTGTTCCAAGTGGGCCCGCGCCCTTGGTCATCCTGCGCATAGGGAGTGGTGGGCAGGTTACCCCCGTAGATGCTCGAGCAGCCCGTGGCGTTACCGATCAGCAGCCGGTCGCCAAACAACTGGGTAAGGAGCTTTATGTACGGGGTCTCGCCGCAGCCAGCGCAGGCTCCCGGGTATTCGAATAGAGGTCTAAGAAGCTGGCTGCCCTTGACTGTGTTGATACGCACCTTTGTCCGGTCGGGATCAGGAATGTTGAGGAAGAAGAAGTAGTTCTCCCTCTCGGTGGCCCGAAGCGGCGGCTGGAAGGCCATGTTGATCGCTTTCCGGGCGGGGTTGCTCTTGTCCTTCCCCGGACAAATCTCAACACAAAGTCCGCACCCCGTACAGTCTTCGACTGCTACCTGGACTGTCCACTTTTTGCCCGCGTACTCCCTACCGCGTGCGTCAATGGACTTGAAAGTGGGCGGAGCATCCTTCAGATAAACCGGGTCGTATACCTTGGTTCGAATTGCAGCGTGCGGGCAATGGAAAGAGCACTTTCCGCACTGCAGGCACAGCTCCGGCTCCCATACCGGCACCTCAAGAGCAATATTCCGCTTTTCCCAGCGCGTGGTGTGCGTTGGCCACACTCCATCCGGCGGAATCTTACTCACCGGGAGTTGGTCTCCCTCGCCCGCCATGATCTTGGCGATCACTTCGCGCACAAACTCAGGCGCTGAAGCAGGCACCAGCGAAGCCGGCCTGGGCTTACCCGTGGCTACCTCCGGCACCTTCACCTCGTGCAGATTGGCGATAGCCTGGTCGACGGCCTCGAAGTTCATCTGCACTACCTTGTCACCGCGCTTTTCGTAGGTCTTTTTGATGGCGTCCTTGATGGCAGCGACAGCCTGATCAAACGGGATTATGTTGGAAAGGTAGAAGAAGCAGGTCTGCATGATGGTGTTGATACGACCGCCAATTCCCACCTTCTTGGCCACTTCGTACGCATTAATTGCGTACACCTTAAGCTTGCGATCGATAATCTCTTGCTGAATCTCTAGCGGGAGGTGATCCCAGACTTCCTCCACTGGATAGGGCGAATTGATGAGAAACGTTGCCCCGGGCACCGCAGCCTGCAAGATCTTGTACCTTTCGAGAAAGACCCACGCGTGACAAGCAATAAATTCCGCCCGGTTAACAAGATAAGTGGAGCGGATGGGCTGAGGTCCAAAACGCAGATGGCTTACCGTCTGAACTCCTGCTTTCTTTGAGTCGTAGACAAAGTAACCCTGCACGTAATTGTCCGTTTGTTCCCCAATTATCTTGATCGAGTTCTTGTTTGCCCCAACCGTTCCATCGCTGCCTAAACCAAAGAACAAGGCGCGGTAAACGTTTTCGGGCTCAGTAGTGAAGGAAGGATCATAGTCCAGGCTGGTAAAGGTCACATCATCGTTGATGCCCACAGTGAAGTGATTTTTCGGCGTCGGCTTCTTGAGCTCATCGAAGATGGCCTTCACCATCGCAGGAGTGAACTCCTTGCTAGAGAGACCATAACGACCGCCGATGACCTCGATGTCCAGACCTGCTTCCTCCACGGCGTTAACTACATCCAAGTAGAGCGGCTCGCCGGCCGATCCTGGCTCCTTGGTCCGATCCAAGGCCGCTATGCGCTTGACGGTTGAAGGAAGGGCGCTGGCAAAATGTCTGACGCTGAAGGGCCGGAACAGCCTCACCTTGAGCACTCCGACCTTTTCTCCCTGGGCGGTCAGATACTCGACTGTTTCATGTACAGTCTCCGCACCCGAGCCCATAAGTACGATTACCCGCTCGGCGTCAGGAGCCCCCACGTAGTCAAACAGATGGTACGCCCGGCCCGTGAGCGTGGCGAACCTATCCATGTACTCTTGCACAATATCCGGGCAGGCTAAGTAGTAGGGGTTGACAGTCTCGCGACCTTGAAAATACACGTCTGGATTCTGACTGGTCCCCCTAAGAGTGGGCCGATCCGGCGTCATTGCCCTTTCCCGCACCGCCAAAACTAACTCCTCGTCGATCATGGCCCGCATAGTCTCGTCGTCAAGGAGCTCAATCTTCTGAACCTCGTGCGAGGTACGAAAACCGTCACAGAAGTGGATGAAGGGGACCCGAGCCTTGAGAGTGGCAGCGCTTCCAATTAGCGCCATGTCGTGCGCCTCTTGAACCGAACAAGAAGAGAGAAGCGCAAAACCGGTCTGCCGCACCGCCATAACGTCTTGGTGATCCCCAAATATGCTGAGAGCCTGCGCAGCGATAGACCGCGCCGTCACATGCCAGCAAGTGGGAGTTAGCTCTCCAGCAATCTTGTACATATTTGGAATCATGAGGAGAAGCCCTTGGCTGGCAGTAAATGTAGTACTAAGCGAGCCAGCCTGGAGGGCACCGTGCACGGCTGCAGCAGCTCCAGCCTCAGACTGCATCTCTACCACTATCGGCACAGTTCCCCACAGGTTTTTTCGACCAGCAGCACTCCAAGCGTCCGCCTGTTCGGCTATTGGACTCGAAGGGGTGATGGGATAGATCGCTATCACCTCGTTAACCTTGTGCGCCACGTGAGCGATAGCCTCGTTGCCATCCATCACAGCCATTCTCTTAGACATAGTGCTCCTTTCTTAGTACTACACAACTGGCACGGGGCTGGCGCTTGTACCAAACAGAGCCGCTTGTAAGCCTGCTCTTCAAGCTAAAGCTTCCTCACCCAGTTCGCCAGCAAGGCATTGGTAGAGGATAGCCATACGCATCGCAAGGCCAGATTCAACCTGGTGGAGAATCAAAGCGCGTTCGTCATCTACGAGATCGCCCGATAGCTCCACTCCCCGGTTAACTGGCCCAGGGTGCATTACTCTTTGTCCCGGTTTTAGCCGATATTGCGAGACTCCCCACACTCGACTGTACTCTCTGAGAGACGGTACGGGGGAAACTTTGCCCTTGGCTCTCTCAAGCTGCATGCGCAGCAAGTAGACAACGTCGACTTCTGAGAGAGCGTCCAAGTCCTCATATACTGGGACCCCCCAGTGCTCAATCCCCGGCGGCATCAGCGTACGCGGACCTACTAGACGGACATCGATGCCCATCTTGCGGAAACCGAAAACGTTCGAGCGGGCCACCCGGCTGCGCAGCACATCTCCCACAATGGCCACTCTAAGACCTTCCAAGTTCCCAAAAACTCGGCGAAGACTGTACAGGTCCAGAAGACATTGAGTAGGATGCTCGCCACTCCCGTCCCCGGCGTTTATGACCGAGGCTCTTGTGTAGCGAGTAGCCATTCTGGCGGCCCCCACAAGAGGATGGCGCAACACAACCACATCCGGACGGTAGCTGTCCAGAGTGAGGATTGTGTCTTTGAAGCTTTCCCCCTTAACCACACTCGAGGAGGAACCCTTGATGTTGATCACATCGGCTGAAAGCCTTTTGCCCGCAAGCTCGAACGAAGTTTGCGTACGGGTAGAGGGCTCGAGAAAGACGTTTATGAGCGTGCGCCCGCGAAGACTGGGAACCTTCTTGATAGAGCGGCTCGAGATTTCCAAAAAGGAGTCAGAAAGCTCGAAAAGCCTCTGGATGTCCGAGTAGGACAGATCATCAATCGAAATAAGATGCATAAGCTCCAACCCTTTCGGCCTCGCAGGACACGATTAAAGGTGAGCGTCACATTCTACAGAATCAACGGCCCCCTTGTCTACTCCTCTATGACCACCTCATCCACCCCGTCGCTTTCCTTTAGCCTCACGACCACGCGCTCGGTTCTACTTGTGGGAACGTTCTTCCCCACAAAGTCAGGCCTAATCGGCAAGTCCCTATGACCTCGATCCACCAGGACCGCAAGCCTAACGGCGCGGGGCCTTCCATAGTCAAACAGGGCGTCAATGGCCGCCCGAATAGTACGCCCAGTATAAAGGACGTCGTCAACCAAGATCACTGTTTTGTCAGTGACATCAAAAGGAAGTCGCGTATCGTGAACTTTGGGTTGGCCCTTTTGTCTGCCTAGACGGATGTCAATGTCATCCCGATAGAATGTGATGTCTACCGCGCCCGTCGGCGGCCGCACCCCGCAAAAAACTTCCAGCAGCGAAGCCAGTCTTTCGGCTAGGTCAACTCCCCCGCGTTGGATGCCTACCAACACTATTCCAGATAGGTCAGGAACCTGCTCAGCAATCTCGTGAGCAACACGCGCGAGCGTGCGAGCAATCTGACCTTCGTCCATGATCACTTTACACTTGCCCATTTTCTCGCCGCCTGCCGGCCCTGCCATCGAACCACCTCCCTCCTTCTTCAAACGCCACCCAGCACTGCCGCCTTCTCCGCAACAGCTGCTTCTAGAGCAGCAGCCGAGGTCGCGAAAGCCTCCAAACCTTCGCGCTCCAACGTCGAGGCTAGCTCGTCCAGGTCTATTCCCAGATGGGAAATGGCCCGAAGCTGTGCTTCTGCCTTGTCTACTTCTGCTGTGATGGTCTCCATCGGACGCCCATGGTCTTTGAATGCAGCCACCGTCTGCGGGGGCAAGGTTGTGACTGTGTCGGGCCCTATGAGCTCCTGCACGTAGAGGATATCGCTGTAGGCAGGATTCTTGGTGCTTGTGCTGGCCCAGAGTAGTCGTTGCACGTTAGCTCCGCGCACACATAGCCGCTCCCATCGCGGCCCACAAAAGACTTCACGAAAAGCCTTGTAAGCCACCTTCGCTACTGCTACAGCTGTTTTGCCCAATAGAGCCGACAAAACTGCTCCCGACCCACTTCCGACGCTGCCGCCCAAGACATCAGCGAGCAGTGTCTCAGCCTTACTACCAGCCATTGCCTCAAGTTGCGAGTCCACCTTGGTGTCGATGCGGCTCACAAAGAAACTGGCAACACTGTGGACCTCGCGGGCCTGTGGAGCTGCCTCTGACGAGGAACCGTGCTCAAGCAGCAGCTCTAAACCGGAAATGTAAGCCTCTGCCACCTGTAGGTAGCGCGCCACCGAGAAAATGAGCGTGACGTTGACAGGACAGCCAAGAGCGGTGAGATCACGGACAGCTAGGACGCCCTCATCGGTGGCAGGCACTTTGATCATGACATTGGGCCGCCCCACAGACTCCCTTAGGCGCAGGGCCTCCTCCACTGTTCTTGCCCGATCGTGAGCCCACCGCGGGGAAATCTCAAGACTCACCCACCCGTCACGGGTGCGAGTTTGCTCAAATACCGGCCAAAGAATATCGGCAGCAAGACGCACATCCTCAACCATAAGAGCCTCGACAATTTGCTCAGCCGTAAGCCCCTGGGCAGCTAAGCGTCTTATGCTTTCGTCATAGCTGCTACTTGTTGAAATGGCCGCGTAGAAGATCGTCGGATTGGACGTGACTCCGCTTATCCCATCTTCCTCGACAAGCTGCCTCAACTTGCCCGAGGTAAGCAAGTCTCGGCCAATGCTGTCGTACCAGACACTTTGACCGAACTCGGCCAAAGCCGCCAGCGGGCTATTCTTCATGCGATCCCCTTTGAGTGAGAAGTCGCCAAGCTTCCTCGGCCACCCGCTCAGGAGTCAGTCCAAACTTCTCATAGAGAACTTCGGCCGGTGCCGAGGCCCCAAAATGATCGATTCCCACAGCCACGCCTTCGTCCCCAACGTACTTACACCACCCAAACGTAGCTGCAGCTTCCACCGCCACCCGGGCTTTGACTTTGCTCGGAAGAACAGACTCACGGTAGGCCGGCTCTTGAGCCTCAAACAACTCCCAACTCGGCATGGAAACCACGCGAACTGCGACTCCTTTAGCATCCAGCTGCTGGGCTGCAGCCAAGGCAATGTGCACCTCTGAGCCCGTGCCGATTAGTATTACCTCCGGTGGCCGGCCCCCGAAGTCCTTTAGCACATAAGCTCCTCTCCTTAGATTCTCGGGCGGCGCCAGCTGGGTTCTGTCAAGAACCGGCAGATTCTGCCGCGTAAGGACGAGCGCGGTTGGCCCGTTCCTACGCTCTAAAGCCACTTCCCACGCCACTACAGTCTCGTTTGCGTCACTAGGACGTAAGACCAGCAGCCCAGGCATCGCGCGTAGGGCTGGCAGATGTTCAATCGGTTGGTGTGTGGGGCCATCCTCCCCAAGACCGATACTGTCATGGGTGAGCACATAGACCACGGGCAGATGAGACATCGCCGCCAGGCGGATAGCCGGTCTCATGTAATCGGTGAATACAAAGAAAGTGCCCCCAAAGACAAACAGACCGCCGTGGAGAGCCATGCCGTTAAGTATGTTCCCCATCGCATGCTCCCGCACCCCAAAGCGTAGATTGCGCCCTGTGCGTTGGTCGGCTTGGAAATCCCCCTGACCGTTTAAATAAGTATTGTTCGACGGAGCAAGATCGGCCGACCCTCCTAATAGGGTGGGCAGGAGAGGCGCAAGTGCATTTAGAACCTTGCCCGATGCCGACCGGGTCGCTACCTTCTGTCCCGCATCAAACTGGGGCAATTTATCTTTCCAGCCAGCTGGCAGGCGCCCCTCCCAGGCAGCCTCCCACTCAGCCGCTAGCTCGGGAAAGTCCCGTCGGTAGGCCGCCCAAGTCTCCTGCCAAAGCTGTCGCTTGGCCATCCCTTGGGCAGCTACACTTTCGTAGAATTTCTTCACTCTGGTTGGCACGGCGAAGGTGAGATTGGCCGGCCACCCTAGCGCCTCTTTGGTTCTCCTTACCTCGTCCTCCCCCAGAGGAGCGCCGTGACACTCCGAAGTCCCCGCTTTATTTGGGCTCCCGTAGCCAATCGTGGTCCTCACCCTGATTAGGCTAGGCCGGTCTGTCTCCTCTCGAGCGGCCGCTATAGCCCGGTCGATGGCCTCTAAGTCATTCCCATCAGGAACAGTGAGAACTTGCCAGCCATATGCAGTAAACCGCTCGGTTACGTCCTCGGTGAAGGTGAGCGAAGTGCAGCCCTCAATGGTTATGCCGTTATCGTCGTAAAGATAGATGAGCTTCCCCAAGCGCAGGTGACCTGCGAGCGAAGCCGCCTCCGCCGACACCCCTTCCATAAGATCGCCATCTGTAACAATTCCGTACGTGAAATGGTCCACCAGTGTGTATCCCGGACGGTTGAAGTACGCGGCCAAGAAGGCCTCGGCAATAGCCATTCCAACGCCAGTGGCAAAACCGGCCCCCAGTGGGCCCGTTGTGGTTTCTACACCGGGGGTAAGACCGTACTCAGGATGACCCGGCGTGCGGCTGCCCCATTGCCGGAAAGCTTCTAATTCCTCGATACGGAGCCCATAGCCCGCCAGGTGGAGCAGTGCGTAGAGCAACATGGACCCGTGTCCCCCGCTTAACACAAATCGGTCTCGGTCTGGCCATGTCGGGTCGGTTGAATCGAACTTGAGGTGGCGCGTCCAAAGCACATGCGCCATAGGCGCAGCACCCAGCGGCATTCCCGGGTGACCGGAGTTGGCTCTTTGCACTGCGTCAATCGCTAAAGTCCGGATCGTATTTACCGCCAGGGTGTCTAGATCGAAGCTCTCGGCCAAACTCTCGGGGAACACGTCCGCCATCTACTTGCCTCCTTGAGAAACCTGCTGAGAAAACCGTGAGGATTACATCATTACCGGCCAGCCCTTTTCCTTCGCCACTCGCAACAAGGCGGGGCGCGGATTTACCGCCACCGGGTGACCAACTAATTTGAGAAGAGGAATGTCAGTCTCGTGGTCGGCATACGCCCAAGCGTCCTCCGGACGTACGCCCCAGCGATCAAGAAACGCTTGAGCCGCCTTGGCTTTTTCCTCGCCTGAAGGCACAGGGCCGTCAAATCGGCCGGTGTAGCGACCATCACGCACCTCGGGCAACGTGCAGGCAAAATCCTCCACCCCCAAACGAGCGCAGAATACCTTTACCACCGGCTCAAGAGCAGCAGAGATAACGGCTACGTGGTGGCCGGCCGCCTTGTGCTGGCTGAGCGCAGCACACGCCTTGTCATCCACGCGGGGAAGCAACCACTCATCTACAAACTTGCTTGCCGCTGCGTCAACCTGCTCGACTGAGAGCCCGGCAAAGACCCTCGCCCCCTTTTCCCTAGCCGCCTCGCTAAGCCTGAGAATCCCTAACTTGTAACCGAGAAACCAAAGGGCCGTTCCCACCACGAACCCTAAGCTAAGAAGTCCCTCCCCATGAAGGAACTTGACCAAGAGAGCTGTGGTTTGTCCAGTCACGAGGGTGCCGTCCAAGTCAAAAAATGCAGCTTTCTGCCCAGAGCCGTGACTGGCGGAAGACGAAGCGGGCACTACACCTCTCCCCGTTTCTGATTGTCGTATCCTCTAGCCGACGCCTTCGAGTCTAACATTAGCAAACCGCAAGTTCTTAACGCTCACCTTTCGCCAATCATCCTAGCGGGGAGAGCTCATGCCTGCCCGCAGTTTGTCCAGAACCGTCACAAGGTCCGCCGGCAGGGGTGAGACAAGCTCGACCGACTGTCCAGTCACAGGGTGAACAAAGCTCAGACGATGGCTGTGAAGAAACTGCCGCTCCAGCCCCAGAGGGTTGCGACGTGCGTACACCGGGTCGCCAGCCACCGGATGGCCGATGGCCAGAAAATGCACCCTAATCTGATGCGTACGGCCGGTTTCCAGACGGGCCTCCAAGAGAGTGAACTCCCCCAGCCGTTCAAGAACCAAAAAGTGTGTCCGGGCCTCACGAGGAGCAACCCCTCCTACGGTCATTACCTTTCGCCTCACTGGATCGCGGCCAATGGGAGCCTCGATAGTCCCTGCATGTCCAGCAAATTGTCCATGCACCAAGGCCAGGTACCGCCGGTCAATCTCTCGATGCCGAATCATTGTCGACAGCCGCCGGTGAATTTCTGGTGATTTCGCAGCCACGATAAGGCCAGAGGTATCCTTGTCCAGCCGATGGACAATTCCCGGACGGAAGGCCTCCCCGCCCGCCACTCCATGGTTTAACAAGGCATGCACGAGCGTGCCACTGGAATGACCGGGCGAAGGGTGCACAGGCATCCCCGCTGGCTTGTCTGCCACAAGAAGCCACTCGTCTTCATAGACGATGGGTACTGTTCCGCATTCTGAGGCTGGCTGGAGCAAGGGCACCCTATCAGGCAGCGATACGCAAATCCTGTCGCCTGAGGTAACAAGATAGCTCTTGGGGCGCCGCGTCTCGTTCACGGTAACTGCACCCGAGGCTATCAGCAGGGCTGCCTGCGAGCGGCTCCCTATCTCGGGAAGGCGGCCCAAGAACGCATCGAGTCTAAGCCCAGCGTCTCTTTCGGACACTGTGACCCAAAGCTCACCCATGAGGCTCCGCGTCAGAGTTAACTTGCGACTTGCGGCCTACCCTCCACGAGCGGGCAAACTGAACCACAATGCCGAGGAAAATAACGGCTATTCCCGCATCAACAAACACATCTGCCAAGTTGAAATTGGGCCAGTGTGGAAACTTGAGAAAGTCGGTAACATGACCGTCGCCGGAAAGACGCTGTACCAGGTTGCCAAGACTCCCGCCCAAAACCGCCCCCCCAGCGACCCCCGCTAGCACGCGACGCTTTTCGAGAAAAACATACGCGCACACGATGAGTATAGCCACAATCGTAGCTCCGGCTATGAACGCCGTTTTTCCCCCCAGGAGGCCGAACGCCATGCCGCTATTACGCGTTCTTTCAAGATATAGAAAGGGCAGGATCTCCCGCATCTCCCCAAGTGCCAGCTCTCGCTCCGCCCAGCGCTTGGTCCAGAGATCTAGGCTTAGCGTAGCCGCCAGTGACACGATGAGCAGCAGCCACTTGAGGCCGGCAGATCTAAGCAAGGCGCCGAGGTTCTGTGGAGTTGGTGCCACTCGCTTTTTCCTTGCCACTCTGCTCCCCTTCTATCATCGGGTTCGCTCCTCCAGGCGCTTACACCTCAGGCAAAGAGTAGCGAAAGGCACCGCCTCAAGACGCTCTTCGGGAATTGGTTCTCCACACTTGTCGCACAAACCATAGGTACCCTCTTCAAGCTTCTCCAGGGCGCGCCGGATGCGGGCAAGAGTTGCTCGCGCATTTCCTTGAAGTGTAAGGTCAATCTCCCGGTCGAGCGTCGCCGTGGCCATCTCTGCCATATGCTGATCGTACGGACCTTCGTCGGAGTAGCTGTCAAGAGCCTTGGCCAGGTCGGCATCTAAGTCCGCCAGTTCTTGCACAAGACGATCCCGCTCGCTCTGCAGGCGCCGCCGAATCATATCAAGGTCGATACCCACGTCACTATTCCCCCGCTGCAGGCTGTAGGTCTTGCAGAGCTTCCAAGCGGCTACGCAGCATGTGCTCTTCCACTCCACTAACCGAAATTATCTTATCGCGCGTTCCATGCCCACTGACCACAGAAAACGCGCCCTTAGGCAGATTTAACCACTCCGAGAGTGCTTCAAGAAGGGCTTGGTTAGCTTTGTTCTTTTCGGGAGGGGCGCAAACCGACACTTTGAGCCGATCGCCGTAAAGGCCAAGAAAAGCCGTTCTAGACGCCGACGGTGCAACTCTCACTCCAAAAACAAGGCCCTCACCTCTCCGGGCCAGGGAAACCCTTTCGCGGGGCGACCTTGTCCCAGGAATCCTACCACTCAAAGTCCCGTCGTTTTTCTCCTTCACCCGGCTCCCCCTCAAAGAAGCTACTTGCCTGCTCTTCAGTCACCTTGCCAAAGAAGAAAGTCTGCACCTCTTCGTTAGTATCCTCTTCAGGGAACGAGCCGTCCAAAGCCGTATCGGGAGTCGCAAGAACCTCTGGCGTCGTTGAGGATGTCGGCGATGAAGCAACCACAGCCGCCGGTTCCTCGCTCGGGGTCTCCTGAGTGGGCGCGTCATCCTCGCTTATCACTCCAGCTCCCTCAGTCACCGCCGCATGGGTGCGCGGCTCTCCCACGGCGGCCACCTCCTCGTACCTCCCCTGATCCGCGACTGGACCCGCGTAGGTAGTTTGCGCTGGCTCCGGGACCACTCCGGCCACTTGAGTCCCGTGCGAAGGGGCAGTGGGTATTTCCGCTGGGGCCAAAGACAGTTCGTCAAGTAGTTTGAGATATCCCTCTAGTAAGGAACGAAACTTGAAACGGAATTCTTCTTCCAGCTGCGAGAGCTGAGCCAACGTCTGCTGCACTTTTCGCGTTTCTACGTAGGCGTCATTAATTATGGAGTGAGCTTTCACCTGCGCATCACGCATTATGAGCTCGCTTTCTTTGCGAGCGTTTGCCCTTATCTCTTCAGCTTGAAGCTGAGCTTGCACCAAGGTTTTTTCCAGCGCATCGCGGAGTTGGGCGTAGGTGGCAATCTGCTCCTCCGCTCTCTCCAAGCGTTCTTTGAGCTCTGCGTTCTCCTGGGTTATTAGCTCGAGTTCGTCGGCCACTTCGTCCAGGAAAGTGTCCACCTCCTCGTCGGAATAGCCACGCAGCGCTCTCTTAAATTCCCTCCTTCGGATATCGAGAGGTGTGATTCTCACGTCTCTCCCCCTTCGTCAAAGGGTTGACCTTGCAGCCTTCGCCAACGTTACTCTGCGATTATTCCTCTGCCGCGCATAGTTCAACCGCGCGGATGTATGAGCCTCGCACTGCTCTTTCTTCAAGCACACCTAGCCCAGCCACGGTTGTCCCCGCGGGAGACGCAACCCGATCCTTTAGCATGGCGGGGGAGCTCTCTGTGCGCGCAAGCAAAACCGCTGTACCTATGAGAGTCTGACTAACCAGCCTTCGCGCTACACCGCTCGGAAGCCCGCCGCCTGCCGCCCCTTCCTCTATACCCAAAACAGCTACGTCAAGTAAACAAGAAAAACAGGACGCCAGATGAGCAGTAAGTCTGATCTGTTCCAAAGACAAAATGCAGACTTGACATCCGTGGCCCTGGAACACACGCACCACTTCTGCGGTCCCGCCCGGCGTGCTGTGAGCAGCCGGGCAAAGAAAAACAGCCGGACCAACATGGGGACCCCCATCTTCCATCTTGGCCCAAAACAGCTCGACCTGGGACCCCAGTTGGAGCTGTGGCTCGTCCAATGTAGATAGCTCATCCACATCGGCCAGCACCACGCTGCAGTCAAGGAGGTCACTGGCACATATGCTTACCCGCCAGCCAGGAAAGCTTGCGGCCAGCCTGCCCAACGCCCCGGAACTCAGAACTCCAACTTTGACCGACATCCTCACTACCCGACTCCGCCCGGCGTTGCTTAGTCGTCCAACTTGTCTATTCCTCAGCGCTCAGTACTGGTTGAAGAAGCCTTTCTCAAGCAGACGCTGCCGTTCTTCTGCTGAAACTTCTACGTTCTTTGGCGTAAGAAGGAAGACCTTATCTGCAACCCTCTGCATACCTCCATCCAAAGCGTAGGTCAGGCCGCTCGCAAAGTCGATCAGCCGCTTAGCCAGCTCCGTTTCGCTCGTCTGCAGATTGATGATCACCGGGATGTCGCTCTTGAACTTGTCGGCAATAATCTGTGCGTCGTTAAAGTTCTTGGGTGTCACCAGGTGAACCCTGACCGGCGGTGGTTCACTCACGGTGGTCAAAGGCCGCACGTTGTTGCTCGAACGAGCATAAGAAGAACTTCTTCCTCTAAAGTCCTCATCAGCAAAGATGTCGTCGAAGTCCGAAGCAGACCGTCTGCGGTTGGTTCGCTCGAGCTTGCGCACATTGGTTCTCTCGCGGTATGAAGACTCCACATCCGGAACCTCGGTAAAAGTCTCATCCTCGTAGTCGTCCTCTTCGTCAGCAAGACCGAAGTAGACCAGGATCTTATGCCACAAGCCTCCGCCTGCCATCCCACCCTCCTTGTTCAGCTCAGAAGGAGCGCACTCCCGACTCTGACTATGGTCGCCCCTTCCTCGACAGCGACCTCAAAATCATTGCTCATCCCCATTGAGAGCTCGGACAACCCGTATCGCTCCCTAAAAATCGGGGCCAGACGATCGCGAAGCTCCCGCAGACCGCGAAAACAGGGCCGAGCCTCCTCGGGATCGACGACCAAAGGAGCCATGGTCATAAGCCCCACGAAATCGACTCTGGAATACGCCGCTGCTTCCCTAAGGAAACTCTCAGCGGCCTCCGGCAGAATACCATACTTGCTCTCTTCCCCGCTCATATTGACCTCTAGAAGCACCTTCACCACCGACTGCGCCCTCTTGTCCAGCTCTCTTACCAACGACAACGAATCCACCGAGTGGATCAAGGTAACTCGCGGCAAGACTATTCGCGCCTTTCGGCTTTGAAGGTGACCGATGAAATGAAACTCAAGCTCCCGGTTCCACCTCTCCCATTTTTCTACCAACTCTTCTGCCCTGTTCTCCCCCACCAAACGGATTCCTGCTTGAACCAGCAGGCCCATTTCCTCAACACCAAAGTACTTGCTGGCTACTAGTAGACGAGGAACATCAGCCCGGCCGCAACGAGAGCAGGCCTCCTCTATTCTCTGTCTCACTGAAGCCAAGTTCCTCTGCAGCGTCCGAAGATCCATAGGTCGTGTTCAGGAGATCCAGGCCACACATGCCTGACGCCCAGCCTTAGATCCCTCCCGGCGGTAGGAGAAAAAGAAATCTGGGTTGCAACAAGTGCACAGACGGGGATTCACAATCCGCTCCGGCCCCAATCCGAGCTCACCCAAAGCTTTCTCAGCGGCCTGCCACAAATCCACTCGCAAACCCGAAGGCTCCGATATAACCACTCCGGACCCAAATCTCTTTTCAAAACCCCGGGCGACTTCAGGTCCCACCGCAAAACAGCAAGGCCCAATACTCGGCCCAATCACCGCGAGCCCAGGGGCGCTCGTCATCGCCGCAGCCGCTGCCTGAGTTATACCGCGCAACAAGCCCCGCCACCCACCATGTACAACGGCAAAATCCACTTCTCCACACAAAACGATAGGCACGCAATCGGCAAAAAGGAGCACGGCTGCGAGTCCTTGGTCTATATTGCGGTGAAGAACTAGCCCGTCGCATGGCGCATCCCTAGAGCTCCGGTGATAGTCTGCCAACCCAGACACCCGTACTCCGTGTACCTGACGAGGAGACACTACCTCTCGCCCTAACGCACCTTGAAGCAGTTCCCTGTTTGTCCTTGCCAGTGAACCCATGGAAGCGCGGCGAAGACTTAAGTCGTAAGATGTCCACGAACCCTCGGTCTCGCGCCTCAACCGTGTGGTAAACGCAGCGCGGAAGCCGTTGGGAAGGCGAGGATAGAGCGCAATACCCTGAGCGAGCTCGCCGACCACGATGGCGTCGCGGGCAGTGTAGTCAATTCGCCGCTTTAGCTCTGTTCCTAACTCTTCAAATTCAGCTTTTACCACTGCAAGCCTTGGCGGCGCTATCCCCGGGTGATCTAGTCCTTGTCCCGCAGAAACTTGGGAATTTCCAGAAGATCCTCGTCCATCTCAAAGGTGTGAGTCCTCGCCGAGAAAATCTCCCCAAACTCGGACGCCCGCGTGGGCTCAGCTATCTGGGAAGCAGGAGTTTCTTCCGTTGTCCTAACCTCGGCAGACCGTCTGTCCTTATCGAAACCAGTAGCAATGACAGTGACCCTTATCTGATCACCCAGAGACTCGTCAACTACCGCTCCAAAGATAACGTTGGCCTCTACATCGGCAGCACTGGAGATCACACGAGCAGCCTCGTTCACCTCAAAGAGCCCCATGTCAGGTGGACCGCTAATGTTAAGCAGAATACCGGTGGCACCTTCTACAGAGGTTTCCAGAAGCGGCGAAGAAATCGCCGCCTTGGCTGCTTCTACTGCGCGGTTTTCGCCGCTCGCGACACCTATGCCCATTAGAGCAGAACCCGCGTTTTGCATGATAGTGCGCACGTCTGCAAAGTCCAGATTGATTAGTCCAGGAACAGTTATAAGATCCGTGATGCCTTGAATACCCTGCCGAAGCACGTCATCAGCAACCTTAAAAGCATCAATTACCGAGGTGCGACGCTCCACTACCTGCAAGAGACGGTCGTTGGGGATCACAATCAGCGTATCGACCTTCTTGGACAGCGCTTCGATCCCAGCCTGAGCTTGCGCGGCCCGCTTTCTTCCCTCAAAGCTGAAGGGTCTCGTTACGACTCCGACAGTCAAGGCTCCCAGCTCCCGAGCGATCTCCGCCACAACAGGCGCCCCACCGGTTCCTGTGCCCCCGCCCTTGCCAGCGGTTACAAACACCATGTCAGCGCCCTTGAGCGCTTCCCGAATCTCATCTCGGCTCTCTTCGGCCGCCTGGCGCCCGATTTCGGGATTCGCACCCGCTCCCAGACCCCGGGTAACTTTCGCCCCGATATGCAACTTCACATCTGCATCGCACATCAGGAGAGCCTGGGCATCGGTGTTGATAGCGATAAATTCCACCCCTTTAAGACCAGCGTCAATCATGCGGTTTACGGCATTGGTGCCGCCGCCGCCCACTCCCACGACCTTGATCACCGCTAGGTAGCCGGCGCCTGTGTCGCCCATGATTTCACAACCTCCAAGCTTAGAAGAGCAAGTACGCTCCCGTCGTACTCAAGTCTTGTTGCTAAGGTCCTCAACCACCCCTTAAGCTATGTAGTTGGATTACTTCGGAAGACCGCAACTTCCTGCTAGCAAGGAAGATACCACCGCACAGCAAGACTTTCATCTAGGCTTGGCCACCACCCTGTCTGGCACCGCCACATCCACGTATTCAAGCTGTTGACCCACTCTTAAGCTGTGCTCAAGCACTCGAGCCGCTACCTTCAATTTGCGGTCAAGATCAACGGGCTGCCCGATACGAACTTCCACTTGGCTCTCAAGAACAATGGTGGTGGCGCCGTCGACGCTGACAACAATCTTGGTCAATTTCCCGAAAGCGTTTTCAAACTCATCAGCGTCAAGAACCCCGACCACCGAAATACCCTGAGCAATTGGAGCAGGAAGCTCCTCTCCCGCGGTTACCGCGTCCACGCTTAGCGCCTCTACAAGAGGAAGGCTAAGCCCGCGAGGAGGGGCTGCTTTTTCCAAGACTCTTCCATCCTGCGCTACAAGCCAGCAAGCGCCGCCAGCAATCTGAACCCTCGCCACAGGCTCATATTCTTGAACGTGCACCTCTAAGGCGTTCGGGAAGCGGCGCCAAACCTCGGCCTCGCGTACATACGGGAGGGCTTTCAAGCTCTCAGCAAGTTCGCGAGTTTTTAGACGAAACAAATTCTGTCCCCTGACCTCTACGAGCGCTTGCTGCAGCTCCTCCTGGCTTATCCGGGCTATGCCGCTGATAACCACTTTCTGGACAGCAAACACCTCACTTGACCGAGCCCACAGGAACAGCCCTAGACCAGCAGCGGTCAGAAAGCAGACCAACGCAATAGCAGCGCGCCGGCGACCCCGCTGCCTCAGCAGCGAAGACCGCCTGGCGCGAAACTCCCTATCCATCTTCATCCCAGAGAAACCTGGTCCCGACCACCCGCACTTCCGGCTCCAGCAAGATGCCGCTACGAGCAAGCACTGCTTCCCTCATCAAAGCCATGGCAAAAAGTGCGTCCCTTGTTGTAGCGTTTCCCCGGTTTTCCAAGAAATTGGCATGTACTCGGGATACCTCAACCCCCCCGACACGAAGACCTTTGACCCCGGCCTCCTCCAGCAGACGGCCCGCCTGGTGACCGGGCGGATTCTTGAACACGCTTCCAAATGTCCGGACTCCACGCGGCTGGGTTGCCCGCCGATGCTGGAGAAAGCGATAGTGGCGCTCACGGATTACAGCAGGATCACCAGAAGAAAGAGCAACCTCAGCGGCAGTTACGATTGCAGCCCGCGGAAGAGTACAACAGCGGTAAGTCCACTCTAGCGACGAAGCGGGCACAGTCTCGACTCCCCTAGGTGTCGCGATCTCCAATTCTCGGATCGCGTCCCTCATACATGCTCCGTGCGCACCAGCATTGCAGGCTACCGCCCCTCCCAATGTACCGGGTATTCCACAGGCAAATTCAAGACCAGACAGACCCGAGTAGGACGCTAGCCGAGCCAGTCTGGTAAGTCTGATCGCTCCTCCGACTCGAATAGTGATCTCGTTTCCAATGGGGGTACCCTTAGACCGGCAACTTGATGCTTCTGCGCCATCGAGGGGCTGCCCGAGAGGCAGCGCCTGCGGCCTCTCGGGCAGCCCCCGCACGTACTCCAAGCCGGACCCCAGCTTGATGACCACTCCACGCAAGCCCTCATCCGCCACGAGGACATTTGATCCCAAACCTAAACAGACCCACTCAACGCCAAGCTCCTCAAGAATCGCCAACACCGACGAGGCTGCCTCGGCTGTTTCTACCTCCACGAGTAGGTCGGCGTTTCCGCCGGTGCCAAAAGTAGTAAGGGGAGCAAGTGCCACGTCGGGAAAAACACTCGCCCCCGCTACCATGCGGAGTTTCTCACCCAAGCTTGTAAGACGAGCCAACTTGCACTCCCCGCCTCTTGGCTCGTTATTACGAGTTCGCAAGAAAACGCTCACCCACCCGGTGGACATCCCCGGCTCCCAGGGTAAGCACGAGATCTCCCGGTGTTGCCACTTTCCGTAGGTATTCAACTACCCATCCCAGACGAGGTAAATAGACCACCTGTTTGTTGGCCGATTGCTTAAGCAGGCTGTCCACGATCAATTTGCCGCTAATACCAGGACGGGGCGCTTCGCGCGCTCCATAAACATCAGTTACTACTGCTATGTCCGCTTCAAGCAGGGCCCGAGCAAACTCTTCGTGCAAGAACTCCGTGCGGGAATACAAGTGGGGTTGAAAAACCGCAATGATCCTTCTCCACGGTCCCTTTCGCGCCGTGCGCAAGGTGGCCTGTAGTTCTGTTGGATGGTGAGCGTAGTCATCAATTACCGTCACCCCATCTTTGCTGCCCTTCCACTGAAAACGACGCACGGCGCCAGTAAAACTTGAAAGGCTGCTGGCAATCTGTCCCGGAGAAACTCCCAGCTCGACCAAGGTAGAAAAGCAGGCTAGGGCATTCTGGATGTTGTGCAAACCTGGGATGATCAAAGAGACCTCTACCAGTCGTTGGCTCCCCCTCCAGACTTCGAACTTGCTGCCCTGGTGATCGAGGACAACTTCACGGGCGTGATAGTCGGCCGCGTCGGAAAGCCCGTAGGACAGAGCCCGACAGGGAGCCTTGCGAGCCAAGCGCCCTAGGCGAGGATCCTCTTGATAGTAGACGAAAAGCCCATCCTGCGGCAGACCAGCGGCAAAACGGGCAAAAGCCTTTTCCAGATCCTCAAGATGGAGGTAGTGACTATGATGGTCTAACTCCAAGTTTGTGACCACCGCCACTTCAGGATGAAGAAACAGAAAGGAGCCGTCTGACTCATCAGCCTCACATACCACATACTCCCCGTCGCCGTGATCGGCGTTGGAACCAAGATCGTTAAGCTCTCCTCCCACGAGAAAAGTAGGCGCAAGCCCGCTGTCCACCAGCACACGGCTAATCATCGAGGTAGTAGTGGTCTTGCCATGAGCCCCCAGTACAGCTATGCCTCTTCCTTGATTAACCAACCAAGCCAGGAGTTGACCCCGTTTGACTACCGGGATGCCCTTTTGCAGGGCCTCAACAAGTTCAACGTTATGAGGGGGAATTGCAGACGACACGACCACCACGTCCGGGTGGTCTAGATTGCTAGCCCGATGCCCAATGTGGACCGAGATCCCAGCTTCCATTAGAAGTGTTACGTAACGCGAAGGCTTGAGATCCGATCCCGACACCTCGTACCCCCGCTTGTGTAGCACAAGAGCAA
This sequence comes from Thermoleophilia bacterium, assembly GCA_026415615.1. GTDB lineage: Bacteria > Actinomycetota > Thermoleophilia > RBG-16-64-13 > RBG-16-64-13 > JAOAGT01. The sequence goes on from JAOAGT010000004.1 coordinate 45,408, forward strand.
GACCGCTCATTCCTGCGCCGCCGATGCCAATGAAATAAAAGCGGCGCGCACCCTCAGGGACCGAGGACTTGAAAGTATCAACAGAAGACAATTGGCCCTGACTGTCCATCAGTATTGCTCACTCGCCTTTTCTCTCGCGTCTAACTAATAGTGCGCCAATGATGTCACAGATTCGCTGTGTTGCGTCGGGGCGCGCAAGACGCAAGGCAGCCTGTTTCATCTTCTCGTTAACATTCCAATCAAGAAGTTCGTCTACCGTCTGAGCCAGACGAACACCGTTAAGTTCCTGATCGGGAATCATGACGGCCGCGCCTGCCTTCTCCAGAGTTCTGGCATTCTTGGTCTGATGATCTCCGGCAGCAAGAGGATACGGGACCAATATCGCCGGGATTCCCCGAGCCAGAATCTCAGCCACCGATCCCCCTGCTCGGCTCACCACCACGTTGGCCGCTGCAAGCGCCAATGGGTAATCATCAAGAAAAGCGTGTACTTGGTAGAGCGGATTTGCTTGAGAACGGTTAACCACAGCCGCCACCCGATCAAAATCACGCTGCCCTGCTACATGGATCACATGGTATGAAGTAGGACGCAGAGCAAAAGCCTCTATAGCCGCATCGTTTAAGCTGCGAGCGCCCAAACTCCCTCCCACGACCAACACCACCGGTCGCTGGGGATCAAGGCCAAAACGTAGCACCGCCTCGTGCCTGGTAGCCGAGAGTAAGGCCGGTCTGAGAGGCCGTCCAGTATACACAAATCGGTCGTTCTCGCGCTGCGGGTCGGGAAAAGAAAGACAAACCTTGTCCACGAAACGGCTTAGGACCCTATTGGTCCACCCCATATGGGAGTCCATTTCTACAATCACCGTGGGAATTCGAAGCACCGCAGCCTCAGCCACTACCGGTCCAGAAGCGTAGGCGCCCACCCCTACGACGCAGTGCGGACGAAATTGGCGCAGAACCCGAAAAGCATCAGCAGCCGCCAGGGGCAACGTACACAAAGCAGCGGCAAACCCTAGATTCAGCGCTCGATTGATCCCGCGCACTCGGACCGTGTACAGAGGGTAACCGGCCTGCGGAACCAGGTCGGTTTCCATCCCGCGCTTAGTTCCACTGAAGGCGACTTCGTGACCGGCCTTCGTCAGAACGTCCGCCAGAGCTAGTGCCGGCACGACGTGCCCAGCGGTCCCGCCTCCAGCTATCAATATTCGTGACATTCCTAAACCTCGAATTCTGCCGCTCCTGCGAAGCAGGAGCCCGTCTTGCGGCAGCAAGGATCAAGCCTACGCAGGCGAGCATCACCACTAGACTACTCCTGCCATAGCTCACAAACGGCAACGGCACGCCGGTAAGCGGAAGCGCTCCAATAACCCCCCCTATGTTTATAGCTGCCTGCAGGGTAATCAGCATACCGCAGCCGCCAATCAGCAGCTTGCCCGTGCCGTCTGCACAGCAACTGGCCAAACGCCACGAAGCAACTGCCAAGATCACAAAAAGAATTATCACAACAGCACACCCAACAAAGCCCAGCTCCTCGCCCAAGATGCTAAAGATCATGTCGGTATGAGCTTCGGGCAGATACTGAAATTTCTGGACACTTTGACCCGGCCCAGCCCCCAACCAGCCACCCCGGCCTAAAGCAATGAGAGATTGCATGAGCTGATAACCCGAATCTTTGGGATCACGTGAAGGGTCCCAAAAAACAAGGAAGCGGCTTAGCCGCTCTTGGCTGGTCAACACTAGCACCAGAGCACCCAAAAGGCCCGTGCTGGCGAGAGCAAGCCAATGCCTCGCCTTCATGCCCCCGAGCCAGAACATACCCAAAACAATGCCCGCAATGATAAGAGCTGTGCCTAGGTCGCCCTCGAGCACAACCAACGCACAGAAGACCATCCCAAGGGCCCCAAAAGGCCATACAAACGAAAGGAAGTCCCCAACGTGCGAGCGCCGGTTCGAAAGGAAGTAGGCGCCCAACAGCACAACAGCCAATTTGGCAAACTCCGACGGCTGCAGACTTGCGGGCCCAAGTGCGAGCCAACTCGTAGAGCCTCCGCGAGACTGGCCCAGCGAAGGTACATGCACCAAGAGAAGCAGCAGTGCAGCCACGCTAGCCACCAGCCAAAGCCACTGCTTAAGTCGTCGGTAGTTTAGCCGCATCGCAATAGCCAGGCAGGCAAGCCCTATGAGTGCGGCAACCCCTTGCTGCTTAATGTAAGTGAACTTCCCCCCATCTTGCGGACTCACTGCAATAGAGACCGAAAGAAGCATGCACAGCCCAAAACCCAGCAGCACAAGACTCGAAATCCACACCAGGTGGTAGGCAACCGTGGCCTTGTCTTTTACCACAAGCCGCCTGGAAGGCTCAACCAGAGGCCGAACCTCGGCAGAGGTTCTAGTCTTGGCTAAAGACCGAGAGGAGCGTGCAGCCAGTGTACTCACCTGCCCTCCTCCTTAATGAGGCGCTCGACAAGAGACCGAAAGTGCTCGCCCCTTTCTTCGTAGTTTCTGTACTGGTCAAAACTGGCGCACGCCGGTGCTAGCAGCACGACGTCACCCGCCTCGGCCGCGCTAGCGGCGGCGAGAACAGCTTTTTCGAGATCCCCACACATGAAGATCTCGGGAATACTGTCAAGACCCTCGTTTTCTCGCACCTCGGCAAACGCAGCCTCAATCAGCGGCGCCGCCTCCCCTATGAGATAAACCCCCTTGCAGCCCCGGGCGCACGCGCGAGCGATAGGTCGATAATCTGAAGCCTTGTCTCTACCGCCCAAAATCAAGTGCGTGCGCTCCGGAAATGCAGCAAGCGCGGTCAAAGTGGCGTCAACGTTTGTTGCCTTACTATCGTTTATGTACGCGACTCCGCGCGCCTCTCCTACTTTCTCCAGGCGGTGCGCCACACCCCGGAAAGTAGCCAACCCTTCGGCTATTGCGTCCAAAGAGGCGCCGCGCGCATGAGCCGCTAAAGCCGCCGCCAGGCAGTTTTCCAGATTGTGCCGTCCTGGAAGCAGGAGATCGGCCCGAGACAGCAACCTTTGACCATGCAAGTAGAGCCAATCACCGTCTATCCAGGCACAGAGTCCTCCGCTACCGCTTGGGCGCCTGCAAGTCTCTAAGATCCCCGACTCCAACAACCTGGAAATGTCGTCAGTAGAGAAATACTGAACCTGCGGTCCGTCGGACCTGTTCGACAACTCACGACCGAAGGCGGCCACCGCCGGGTCGCTCAGATTGAGTACTGCGGTGTCCACCTCTCGCTGATTTCGGAAGAGATTGGCCTTACAGGCCAGATAGCGCTCCATAGAACCGTGACGGTCAAGATGGTCTGGTGTAAGGTTGAGAAACACCCCCACCGCGGGACGGAACCGTTCGATGTTCTCCAATTGGAAGCTAGAAACCTCGGTCACCAGCTCCTCACTCGGCGTTACTTCTTCCACCAACGACGTCACCGCTATTCCAATGTTGCCTACAGTCCGACACTTAATCTGCGCGGAAGTTAGCAGGTGTCCCAAGAGCGCCGTAGTGGTGGTCTTTCCATTAGTTCCCGTAACACAGTCAAACGGGTTGGGAAGTAGCACGTAAGCAAGTTCAAGCTCACTCCAAATCGGCACTCCGCGCTCACGTGCTATCGCCACTGGAAAAGCTTCTTCTGGAACCCCGGGACTTTTGATTACCAGATCGGGCAAGGGCCAGGCTTCAGCAAGCTCAACCTCTGGAATAAACCGCGCCCCCCGGTCAACCACTTGAGCTAACCCATGAAGACGGTCGGGAGGCAATCGATCGCTAATGACAACTTCCCTCCCGAGACGAAGGAGTGCTGAGGCCGCAGCGCAGCCTGATCGGCTGGCTCCCAGAACAAGAACGCGACGTACCTGTTCTGGAAGACCGTAGCCTCCGTAGTTCCCACTGGGAAAAGCGTGCACGTCAGTTCCACTAACCGTAATTGGGGTCGACATGTTCATCCTGCCGGAAGACGAGTGTTGCTCAGGTAATACAGCGCAAATCCCGCGCCAGCGAGAACCGCGGCTATGATCCAAAAGCGCACGATAATCTTGGATTCAGACCACCCTTTAAGCTCAAAATGGTGGTGGATGGGGGCCATGAGGAGCACACGCCGCCGCCAGACTTTAAACGTGAATACTTGGATCATCACACTTGCGGCCTCAATGACGAAGAGCCCCCCGATCAGCAGGAGAAGAAGCTCCATGTTAGTCGCCACAGCCATGCCTGCCAGCCCGGCACCCAGAGCAAGTGACCCCGTGTCTCCCATAAAAACGGTGGCAGGATGCGAGTTGTACCATAAGAACCCTACGAGCGCCCCGGTAAAACAGGCCCCCAAGATAGCGAGGTCAGCTTCACCCTGAAGAAAGGCGATGCCAGCGTAGGCAAACATTGCTACTGCTACCGCCCCACCAGCAAGACCATCCAGACCATCGGTGAGATTGGCTGCGTTTGAAAACCCAGCAATAAGCAGGTAGGCAAATACGTAGTAGCCCCAGCTGATCTCAAACCCTTCTCTTAAGAAAGGAAAACTAAGGCGGGTGTCCACCCCGGCCCACTGTTCTGCAACAAAAAGGGCTACTCCTACTAGCGGAATTTGAAGCGCGAGCTTGAGGCGGGCGTTCAACCCCAAGGAGCGGTGACGCCACTTCTTGATCAGGTCATCCGCCAGCCCTATAGCTCCACAGCCAAAGGCCAGGATAAGCACCACCACGCTGGGGGCGGTTCTTTGACCAAAAAGCAGATAGGGTATCAGTGCAGATACCAGGATAAGCAAACCGCCCATCGTGGGCGTCCCCTGTTTTGCGTTGTGACGCTCAGGAGTAAGTTCCCTTATGTTTTGCCCTATGCCACGTTTCTGGAGCCACCGGATAAACCACGGTCCCGCCACCAGACCGATGACTAAGGCTACCAACGTGGCTTCCATTACTTTGAGCACAGCTTTACCCCTAGTAGTGATTTGTTGTAAAGGTTGCTAGTTCACCTTCTTGCCATCAGGCCCCAACCACCGACCAGATCTTGCCGCCAAAATCGTCTCGTCGGCCAGCCTGTCAAGCCTGAGCGCCCTAGAAGCCTTGAACAAGACGACATCGCCCGGTTGCAGGCTGTCCCAGATAGCAGAGGGTTCTCCATCGGGAGGGATATGTCCTGCAATCCTTCGCGTCGGTCCGGTCAAAGCTACACCGCTTTTTTCAAACCCGCTTACAAAATGGACAGCTAGGTTTCCAATCCCCCACAAGACTGCGACCCCAGCCCGGCCTGCGTGCATACCCACCTCTTCGTGGTAACGGACTGCCTCTGGACCGAGCTCCAGCATGTCGCCCAATATAGCCACCGGCCGTCTCGCCTCCTCGCGTGCAATTCGCACGAGTCCGTCAATAGCTGCCTTCACAGCTACCGGGTTGGCGTTATAGGTATCGTCAATCACCACAAGACCCCCCGCCCTATGAACCCGCCAGCGTCGCTCGCTAAACAGGCACGACCGAATTCCCGGCAAACATTCGTCGAGAGGAAATCCTCCGACATAGCAAGCAGCAGCTGCTGCCACCACATTCTCAACCACATAGGGAGGCAAAGCATCTGTCTCCACTTCTACTTGAGTGTCAGGGGTGCGCACCGTTAGGCGCCGCACGAGCCCTCCCTCGCCCGTGGAATACAAGCCAACTACTTCCGCCTCCCGACACCCAGGGTCAGTGGAAAACCGCACTACGCGGGCCTTGGTCGGAGTCTTGCGTAGAGCTCCATCAAGCGGCTCGCACTGTGAAGGAATCACTGCAGCGCCGGTATTCGGCAAGTAAGCAAGGAGCTCAGCCTTAGCTTGAGCCACCGCCTCTATAGTTCCCAGTAACTCAAGATGAACTGGATGAACATTGACTATCACACCTATGTCCGGTTCAGCAATTTGCGCCAAGGCCGCTATTTGGCCAGGACCTCGCATGGCCATCTCGACTACCACGGCTTCGGTGTGGGGTTCTATCGAAAAAAGCGTAAGGGGAACACCGATCTCGTTGTTTTGGTTGCCCTGAGTAGCGGTAACCGTGCAAATCTCGCCGAGCATGGCGGCAAGAAGATCCTTGGTAGTGGTCTTACCTACACTGCCCGTAACGGCGAAGACAATAGCCTTAGATTTCCGTCGCACCGCCTGCGCTAGCGCCCCCAGGGCCGCTAGAGTGTCGGGCACCTCATATATAGGCCCCAGCATCACTGCTCTAGCCGCACTCACGCTGCTTAGCGGGCTCGCGGTCGCTCGGTTTCGCCAACGGTCAGCTTGAACAACCGCGCCAGACGCGCCGGCAGCAAAGGCAGCCTCGACAAACTGGTGGCCGTCATGATGCTGTCCGCTCAGGGCAATGAACAAATCTCCTGGCCTCGTAGTGCGGCTGTCAATGCTGACCCCGACTACAGCGGCGTCAAGAGCCTCTAGTCCCAATGCCTGGCCGGCTTCATGCGGGCTAAGTATGATCATGACTCTAAACCACAAAGCTCCACAAGTAGCTGCCTGGCCACCTCGCGGTCATCAAACGGGACAGTTCTGTCGGCAAACTCCTGACCTGTTTCGTGCCCTTTGCCTAGAATCATCACCGTGTCAGACGGCTGGGCCAGCGCCAGCGCTTTTGCTATAGCCAAACGCCGGTCTGGCTCTACGATCGCCCTGTCAGGCTGGGCTAGCCCGGCCAATATGTCGGAGATGATCGCGAGCGGATCCTCTGAGCGCGGGTTATCGGAGGTGACAACGACTATATCTGCGCCCATCTCGGCCTCACGCCCCATCAACGGACGCTTTCTTTTGTCTCGATTGCCTCCACAACCAAGCACTGCTATCACGCGCCCAGGCGTTATAGCCCGGGCTGTCGTAAGAACATTTCGCACCGAATCCGGAGTATGTGCATAGTCCACAAGGACACGGAATTCCTGTCCCACCTCCACTGGCTCCATACGTCCGGGAACGCCAGCAAACTTGAAAACGTCGGCGATCATCTGCTCTAGATCAAGCCCCACAGCCAGACCGAGACCAAGAGCGGTAAGCACGTTGGCCAAGTTGAACTTGCCAACGAGTGTCGTGGACAGGTTAAGGCGCCGCTCGCGCTCGGTAAAACCAGCGCGGGCGGCGCCTTGACCCCGCACCGCAACCGTAGCGTGCATGCCCTGTCTTGTAACCGTATGCCCCACCAGCTGAAGATCTGGAGTCCGGCCAGACTCGGCCATCCACTGATCAGCGCCCTGGGCATCGGTCGAAAAGGTTAAGGTCTGCTCCGAGGGAAAACGAAGGGCCAGCCTCCGCCCGTAGGGATCATCAACATTTATAACGGCTACCGTTTCAGGAGTGAGATATTCCGCGTCTACAAAGAGCTGACTCTTTGCGGCAAAGTAACTGTCCAACGTCCCGTGAAAGTCAAGGTGATCCTGCGTCAGGTTGGTGAAGGCAATCGCGCGAAACTTCGTACCCCTTACGCGATCCAGAGCAAGAGCATGTGATGAAACCTCCATCACCGCTGCTCGGTCGCCTGCCTCCGCCATTGAGGCTAAGTCGCGCTGCAAGTCAATTGCCTCGGGAGTAGTACGCCCGGCAGCAAACCTCTGGCCACCGATGCGCCGCTCCACGGTCCCAAGAAGCCCAGCCTGTACACCAGCCGAGTCGAGCAGATGAGCAATCAGAAAGGCTGAGGTGGTCTTCCCGTTGGTGCCAGTGACTCCCAGGGTAACCAAGCGACGACTGGGCCATCCGTAGAATGCGGCAGCTACAGGACCCATGATCCGCCGTACGGACGGAACCACAACCTGAGGAACCGAGATCGGCAGCTCTCGCTCTGCGCAAAGAGCTACAGCCCCTCGAGACACTGCTTCAGCAGCATAATCATGACCGTCTTTGCTAAAACCGGTCACACAAAAGAACAGCGCCCCTGGAATAACTTGGGTGCTGCTGTACGTAAGAGCGGAGACGTCCACGTCATGCGTCCCCACCACGCGCCAATCATCGATCCCGGCAAATAGCCTGCTCAGTTTCACAGGTAGTGATTCTACCACCGTGTCGCTCCCCTGCCCGTTCAGCCGGCCTGCCGATCAAGCCTTCACTGGGTAGCATCCGGGGGCACGCCCAATACCTGCATCGCGAACTTGGCAATACGTGCAAATGCCGGTGCAGCTACATGAGCCCCCCAGTGTTCCTTGGTAGGCTCATCAACGGTAACCAAGATCACGACCCGCGGCTCGCGAGCGGGTATCATCCCCACAAAAGACGCCACCACTCGATCAGCGTAATATCCACCCTCTGGACGCACTTTCTGTGCCGTCCCAGTCTTCCCCGCCACCGTATACCCCTCGACTTGGGCCAGACGCCCAGTTCCATCCTCTACGGTGACAGTGAGCATTTCGCGCAGTTGTCGAGCAACCTCAGGGCTTACAACCTGCCTCCTCCAGGGCTGAACCAGATCCCGAGCCAAATGAGGCTGGACCAAAACTCCGCTGTTAGCAAGAGCTGCATAGGCTGCCGCCATCTGCAACGGAGTAACTGCCACACCTTGGCCAAGCGGCACACGAGCAATGGTGGTCCCGTACCATTTTTCAGGCGGCCGGACATATCCGCCAATCTCTCCGGGAAAATCGACCCCAAGCGGTTCTCCAAACCCAAATTGGCCGATCATGTCGATAAGTTTGCTCTTCCCAACTTCAAGCGCAATCTTCACTGTGCCTACGTTTGACGACCGCGCAAGGATCTGGGTCACAGTGAGCTCTCGGATCTCCGGGAGATTGCCCTCTTCAGCCTCGGGTACAGGCATGTCATATACCTGTATACGCCTCTCTAAGCGAAAGACCGTGTCAGGCTGCACTAGCCCAGCCTGTAGAGCAGCCGCCACTGTCACGACTTTGAAGATAGAGCCGGGCTCATATTGATCTGTCACCACCATGTTGCGCCGATCTGAGTCAGTTACTTCGCTCGAAGCAAACTCATTGGCATCAAAAACCGGCGTGTTAGCCATCGCCAGGATCTCCCCAGTTTGTGGGTCAAGCACTACGGCGCAGGCTCTTGCCGCCCCAAATTCCTCCACGGTATCCGCGAGCACTCGCTCGGTTTCGAACTGAATATCAGCGTCAATGTTGAGAACGAGCGATTTTCCTGGGACAGGGTCTTTCGTGGCGACAGTGGTAAGCCACCTTCCTTCGCGACCGGTTACTACCTTTATCTCTCCCTGCCGGCCGCTAAGTACGTCGTCGTATTCAAGCTCGAGTCCAGCAATTCCCTTATCTCGATCTCCTCCGACAAACCCCAGCAATTGAGGAGCAAGCGCTCCTTTGGGATACACACGCTTCGCCTCGCTACATACTCCAATTCCATCCAGCTTAAGCGCCTTGACTTTGTCCCCAATCTCAGGATCAACTTTCCGGGCTAAGTACCGAAACCCAGCATCACAAGAAAGCTTGGCCAAAATGGTCTCTTCTGGCTGGCCCAACACAGGAGCTAGCATCGACGCGGCAGTTTGAGGATCTTTCACCTGGCGAGGATTGGCATATATGGTCGCCATATCCTCCGACACTGCCAACACGTCCCCGTCACGGTCGCTGATTACTCCCCGGGGAGCCGCAACGGAAATTGTGCGAAGTGACTGGACATCGGCTTGAGCAGCAAGCTCAGAGGCAGCTACCACCTGAACGTGAAAAGTACGACCTAAGAGCGCCAGTAAGAAAAGGACACCCAGCCCCATCAGAAGCGCCAGACGCTTGTTGGCGTGCGCCATGGCTCACCAACCAGCATTCGCGCCAATTTCCTCCGCCGCTGCCACCGTCTGTGACAGCTCAAGGTAGTGCACAGACTGGGCGGGACCCAGACCAAGCTGAGCCGCCTGCTCTGAGACCCGAAGAGGTGAGCGCAGGAAGGAGATCCGAGCGTCCAAGGCTACGTTCTCAGCTCTCAACTGCTCCTGCTTTACTTGGAGCTTGCCGATGGCCGATTCAGCGTCGGTAGTGGCAGCCCGTAACAACACAGGCGTAACAAAGCAAAAGGCTACAAGAACAGCGACGGTCGCCACAGCAAGAAAGATCGCTTTCCACAGCGGCCGCCTTTGCTTTGCTACGCGAAGGGCGGGGGCAACTCGATCAGCATTCGCGCGAGTCTGCAGAGTGGGTAAAGCTGGCGCTGTAGCCTGGCGGCCATAGTATCTTGTCGCGTCCACCCGGGCCGCAATCCTGGCGGCGCTTCTGCGCGCTGCGGCTGAAGGAGCAAGATCTTGCTCCCACGCTTTCACCCACTCCATGCGGCTCGGTGTAAGCACGTTAGAGCCTCCGTAGTGCCCGCAATTTGGCCGAACTCGACCGCGGGTTGACCTCGATCTCGCGAAGACTGGGAGTCACCGGCTTGCGAGTTAGGATTTCTGCCTCGGCCTTCCCTCCGCACACGCAGATCGGAAACTCCGGGGGACACGTGCAGCCCTTGGTCTTGGAAAGAAAGAAATCCTTGACGATACGATCTTCCAGAGAATGGAAACTGATGACAGCCAGGACTCCGCCGGGGCGCAAGAGATCAAAAGCCACAGGTAACGCTCGCCTCAAGCTCCCGAGCTCATCGTTTACTTCGATCCTGAGAGCTTGGAACACTCTTCTAGCCGGATTCCCAGCCCCAAACCGGGCGGGGGTCGGAATCGCAGTCTTGATCGTGTCAACCAACTCGGATGTGCGCGTGAAGGGACGAGTTGCTCTTCTGGAAACCACTGCGCGAGCGATTTTGCGAGCATAACGCTCCTCTCCATACGTGGAAAACAGACGAGCAAGCGCACTTTCGGACCACGTATTTACAATATCTGCCGCAGTGACGGGAAGTGACGGGTCCATCCGCATGTCAAGAGGGGCATCGTAGCTGTAGGAGAAACCTCGCTCGGGCGTGTCAAGTTGCATGCTGCTCACCCCCAGATCCATGTACACATGGGTGGCGGTGAAAGCTTCCTTTTGAAGCTGTGCGAGAGCGTCGGCAAAGTTTCCCAGAATGAACCGAGTCGAACACATCACGGTTTCGCAAAAAGACCGGTAGTAGTGCTCTGCTACAGGGTCCCGGTCGCAGGCTATGTACACTCCAGTGCTACCTAATCGGCTAGCCACAGCCGCCGCGTGGCCTCCTGCCCCGAAAGTGCAGTCCACCACGCTGGAGTCTTCCCGCACGTCAAGCAGATCCAGGAGTTCTTCAGTCAGCACTGGGATGTGAGCCATGGCCATCTCCCTGGCGAAAGACACAGCAGCACTAGGCATACTGCCCCCCTTGCTCCGCCTCGAGAGCCTCATAGGTCTCGGGGTCCCATATTTCCAGATGGGTGCGGTTTCCGATTATCTTGACTTTGCCGGAGAGATTTAGCTCCCTGATCCTCTTTGACGGCAACACTACGCGACCGAGACGATCTGGGATCACAAAGTCCTGGTTCTTGTAGATCAGGCGCGATTTCCACTCATAGCGACGGTTCTCGAAGAGATTCAGAGGCTCGATGTATTTGGCGTCAAATTCCTCCCACGCCTTGGGGTGATAAACGCGGAGACAGGGCTCATCTGCATACAAGCGGACCAGAATGGCCCCGTCTTTGAAGTAGTCGCGATAGCGCGCAGGCAAGGTCACTCGACCTTTCGAGTCAAGGGTATGGTCAAACTCTCCGGAGAGCAGCACCCGTTCCATGGCCACACTATAAACCACTTCAAACCACAATGCAACACTTTTATTCCACTAAGCCCCACAACGCATCAAGAAAACACCATTCTTGTCCTGCCGTGCACAACACCCCGGGTACGAAAGGCCACGAAGCAAAGAATCGCGATGGCGCTACCGGCGCTACCGGAGTAGCCAAGCAGCAGCAGCAGAAGCAGCAGCAGCAGAAGAAGAAGAAGAAGAAGAAGAAGACTAGAGCCGCCTGCTAAATGTGGCGCATGGGAGAAGGCGCCTTCTAAATCCGGCGCATCGGAGCATACTCAATCAACAAACGTTTCTGTTCCTGTAGGCCAGGGAAAAACACCCGCACTACTCCCCCGGACTCCACGTCAAGGACTACCCCTTCGCCAAACTTGGCATGAATCACCTTGTCGCCAGGGGAGAAGCCAGCTTGCGACGTGCTCCCGGCCGCGCGCTGGACACCTTGTTGTTCGCCCACACCCGAGCCGCCGCGAAGATTCTCTGAACTGAGAGTAGTTGTTCTCCCGCCAGTCGTCCTCGCTCCAACCGTCTCCAGCGCCAACCCATACCGTTCCTGTTCACCCCTACGCTCGACAAGATGAGGTGGGATCTCGGCCAAGAACCTGCTAGGGCCACGCAAGCCACCACCACCACCGTGCAGCGCACGGCTGCGCGCAAAAGAGAGGTATAGGCGTTCCTTCGCCCGGGTGATTCCCACATAGCAAAGCCGGCGCTCCTCCTCCAATTTGCGGTCTTCAAGCGAGCGCGCATGAGGGAACAGGCCTTCTTCCATGCCGGTAATAAAGACGATGGGAAACTCCAGCCCCTTAGCGTTATGCAGGGTCATGAGAGTAACCAGCGGCTGCGTTTCATCGTACGCGTCAACATCCGCGTAAAGACTGATTTCCTGCAAGAAATCGGATAAAGAGCCCCCCGGGTTTAGACGATCGTACTCCGTGGCCACGCTAACAAACTCCTCCAAGTTTTCGATACGACCCTCTGCCTCTATAGTTCTCTCCATCTCCAAAGCATGAAGCAGACCACTTTCCTCGAGAACTTTTTGCACCACCGAGGCAACCCGGGTCTCTTGAGCGGCGGCGGCCGTCCACGCCGTAAACAGAAGATCCAATTCTCGGCAGGCCCGAACGGCCGCCGCCGCCAGCGCCGGCACCTCCTCGGCCCGGCCAAGTGCAGCTCGGAGAGGAACCTGGTTCTCTGCCGCAAACATCTGCAGCCTGGCCACTGCCGTGTCCCCTAGGCCCCGTCGAGGAGTATTGATTATCCTGAGGAGCGACAGATCGTCGTACTCGTTTACCACCACTCGCAGATACGCGAGCAGATCTTTGATCTCAGCCCTCTGGTAGAACTTGGTTCCCCCTACGACTCGATAAGGAACCCCTTGACGGACAAGCATGTCCTCGAGCACACGCGACTGGGCATTTACTCGGTAGAAAACGGCGATATCCGAGGCAGCATGGTTTCCCAGAAGCCGCAGGATCTCCTCACATACTAACCTGGCCTCCTCGTGCTCATCCCGGCATTCAAATAGCACAACAGGGTCTCCAGGCCCGCGAGTACTCCTCAAGCTCTTACTTTTTCTCTGCCGGTTGTGAGAAACGAGGCTGTTTGCCGCCTCAAGAATCGTTGTTGTGGAGCGATAGTTCTGCTCCAGTTTCACCACCTTGGTGTCAGGAAAATCTTCTTCAAAGCTAAGAATGTTTCTGACATCGGCTCCGCGCCAGGAGTAAACCGACTGGTCATCGTCTCCTACCACGGTAACCTGACGATGTTCTTCCGCTAGCAGCTTGACCAGCACATACTGAGCATGATTGGTATCCTGATACTCATCCACCAGCACATGCTGAAAGCGGTACCGGTAATAAGAAAGACGTTCCGGGAAGAGTCGAAAGATTTCCACGGTACGCATGATGAGGTCATCAAAATCCAGGGCGTTCTGCTGCAGAAGCCTTTCCTGGTAACGCCGATATACCGCAACGATCAAGTCAAGGTAGGGATAGAAGGCACGCCCCTCCCCATGAGCCCAGCTGTTTTCGTTTAACCTCTCCTTGCCAAAGTCATCCGGCGCAACCAACTTACTCTTCGCATCGGAGATCAGAGTCTGTAAAGCCCTTGGCACAAATCGCTTGGGATCCAGCCGCAACTCCTCCAGGCAGTGCTTGATAAGTCGAACCGAATCCTCGTCGTCGTAAATCGTAAAGTCTTTGCCATAGCCAAGCAGCGGCGCCTCCTGCCTCAGGATCCGCGCACAAGCCGAGTGGAAAGTAGAAACCCAAATTCCGGCAGCCGCCTCGCCAAGTAACTGCTGGACCCGGCCTTTCATCTCCCCAGCAGCTTTATTAGTGAAGGTTATTGCTAGAACCTGGGAGGGAAGCGCCTGCCCTGACTGCACCAGGTAAGCCAGGCGATGAGTGAGCACCCGGGTTTTTCCGGAGCCAGCACCAGCCAAGACCAGTAGAGGTCCGCCGCTGTGAAACACGGCCTCCCGCTGCTCATCGTTGAGCTGCCAACTGTCCACAGTGAGCTTCATCTCGCCTGCTTGCCTTCCCCAAGCAATTACCTCTCCTCCGCGACAAAAGGTTCCCTTGGCAAGGGCTCATTTAGACTGCCCGTCCGATATCCGACAAGATCCAGCGCAACATACGTGTAACCTAAGGCCCGTAGAGCTTCGACAACTCGTTCACGAACCTCTGGTGTAGCTAGCTGTGCCACGTCTTGCTCCTCAACCTCGATCCGAGCTAGGTTTCCGTGGTGCCGGACACGCACAACCTGGATCCCTAGACCGTGCAAGAAGGCCTCCGCCCTAGCTACCGCAGCCAGTTTTTCCCGCGTTATCGGCTCTCCATATGGAAAGCGCGAAGCCAAGCAGGCCGCCGAGGGCTGGTCCCAATTAGCAAGACCCAACGCCCTAGCCAGGGCTCGCACATCTTCCTTGCCAAGACCAGCTTCGGCCAACGGACTACGCACGCCCAGCTCACGGGCAACTTTGATGCCGGGGCGGAAGTCGTTGAAGTCGTCCCGGTTGGCGCCGTCCGCCACCGCACTAAGACCGCGTTCTTGGGCCATCCCAAGCAGTCTCCCATAAATCGCCTTGCGGCAAACAGCGCACCGCTCCTTGGGATTGGCGGCGAATCCCGGGATAGACAGAAACTCTTGCTCGACAACAAGATGACAAACTCCCAATTCCACCGCCCTCGCACAAGCGGAGTCGATCTCCTCCTGGGTATGCACTTCCCCTCGTATCGTGACCGCAAGAACGTTGGTCTTGCCCAGAGTGTCAATACAAACCTTGAGAAGTAAGGTGGAGTCTACTCCTCCCGAAAAGGCAACAAGCACAGAGGAAAATCCGCGCAGAACATGCTGCAACGCCGAAAGCAGCCCGTGATCAAACCGACGCGCCTTGTCTTCTACCATCAATCTTAAGACCTGTCGCTAGGGGCAGCTCTTCCACAAGAGGGGCATGTCGGATCACGCGGAATTTCCAAACGCTCAAAGCTAAGATCCCAGACATCCACGGCTACCAGAAACCGGCTTCGCGCCTCGGGTTGTACTATTAACTTGATGGCTTCATTGGCCTCTATGCTCCCGATAATTCCCACTATGGTGCTGAGCACTCCGGCAACCGCGGCTGTGGGAGCCTCCTCCGGGGAGGGAAGCTCTCGTACCAAGCAGCGAAGACACGGCCCTTCGCCCGGTACGATGGTCATAGACATCCCGGTCGTGGTGATTACCCCTCCATATACCCAGGGCATCTTTCTCGACACAGCGTAGTCGTTGATAGCAAACCGGGTGGGGAAGTTATCAGTCCCATCCACAAGCAGATCAAGGTCATCGGCCAGCCGTGGGAGAGTTTCGTCGGTTATTAGCTCTACCACCGGTTCTATGACTACTTCGCTGTTTGCCGCCCGCAAGAACGCTGCAGCCGCCTCCACCTTGGGGACACCCAGTGCCACGTCCCTTTCCGTGTACAGAATCTGTCGATGCAGGTTGTGCAGCTCCGGGCCATCTTTGTCAACCAGACGAACAAACCCCACCCCCGACCGAACCAGGTGGCTGGCTACCACCGACCCCAGGGCCCCACAGCCCATGACACCCACTCTGGCAGCCGCCAAGCGCTCCTGGCCCTGCCTGCCAATCTGGGGCACAAGCATTTGTCGACTGTATCTCTCAAAAGTTTCTTGTGGGCTCACGACTACTCCTCGTGTAGCTTATGACTGCTTTTCGCCCGATTGAAAAACCGCCGGAAGTGACGTGGGGACAAAGTCCTTGCCTAAGACCAGCACCACTCGGTTGGCGGACAGCGTGGGATCTTCCGCAACTACAGTCAAGCCCAAGAGTTCACAGATGTCCCGCGCCTCCTCACGCGCGCCCGACGAAAACACTAACCTAGTTTGATCCGAGGAAAGAGCAATCTCACCCGGCTCGGCGGGAGAAACCTCGAAGCCTAGCTGGTTAAGGGCCTGTACCACCCATTCCGAGACGCCCGGTGCAACAGAAACATTGCGCAGCTCCACCACGAGCGGTCCGCCAGTGTCGGAACCGTATAGCGCTTGCTTAGCCCTCGTAAGGTATGGCTCTATGTACATATAGTCTGACCCAACCACGGGCCTTCCCCAAACGGCACCAGCGATCCACATCCCTTCGAGCTTGCTCCTTCCCTCCAAGACGTCAGCAAATCCGGCTGTACCCTGCGAATCCGAAGCCTTTGATCCCACCCCTTCGTGCAACAACACGGACAGCAGGGTGGACGCGACATCTCGAGCTTCTTTACTGCTAGCACCCGCCAAAGTCTGCGGGAGATGCCCGCTGGTTTGCAAAGCCGATGCTGCTTGACGCAGTTCAATCCAAGAAACCTCCCCTGCAGGTCCCGCTGCCGCACCCAAATCCGCAGCAAGCGCCTCGGCCACTCCCTCAGCACCCCGCTGGGCATAGACTTCAGACACGGTGACAAATCCAACTCCCGAAAGGTATGTCAAAGTCGCCCCAGGAATGCCAAGCGCAGTGCCGCCCTCTTCCCTCGGATGCAAGAGCACAAAAACTCGAGCTGCGCCTTGGTCTGTTACCGCAACCAGCACGTCCTCCGCCGCTCCGGGCTGCGCCGACAGCCGACTAAGGCTTGTTACTACAAAGCTTTCGCTTGAATGAGTGTCCCGCGGGCCTCCCACGGCCACGAGGACGCCGGTTACCGCTCCGATGACCAGCAGAGCCGGTGCAACGCTCAGCCACAGCTGCAGTCTCCTTTTTCGTCGACGAGCCGCTCGCCTATACGTACGCCGTTCCCGCCGAGAACTCGACCGGTCCATGTTCCACCCTAGTTTTGCGGGTAGTAAGCCGCGCGACGTCCCCCAGATGCGGCGTCTTCATGACCCCGATAGAAACCGCTCTTCTCAATTAGCTCGGCTACCGCTTCTGGAACCAAGTACTTCACCGTCTTGCCAGCAGCCAGACGTTCTCTTATCATGCTGGACGAGATCGCCAAAGCCGGGATCTCCATCACTCTTATCCTGTCTTTGACCGCGAGTCCGGGAGCGCGCTCGGCCAGCTTGCTAAATAGGCTAGACAAGCGCGAAAGATCGTAGCCCGGTCTGGTAGCTGCTATCAAAGTGGCTAGCTCAAGCAAGCGCCCCGGATCCTTCCACGAAAGGATGTCAAGAACGGCGTCCGCGCCGGTGATGAAAAACATCTCCGTACCGGGCGGCGTGACCGAAGCTAAATATTCAAGTGTGTCCACTGTGTAGCACACTTTTTGTTGGTCAATCTCGTAGCGGGATACCGAGAATCGGGGGTTGTTGGCCGTAGCGACCGCTACCAGCAGATAGCGAAACTCCGCTGGGGCCACAGAACGGGCCTTGTGGGGTGTTTTGCCTGTTGGCATGAACACCACTTGATCAAGTCCAAACTGAGCAAGCGCCTCCTCAGCTGTGACCAGATGGGCAATGTGAATTGGATCAAACGACCCGCCCATCACGCCTAGGCGAAGACCTGGTTTGTCTCTAAGAGCAGCAATAAGCCCGTGTGCGTCCATAGGTCCTAATTAGCGGACATGCCCACGCCCGGTGACGACATACTTGGTCGAAGTTAGTTCTCGCAAAGCAAGAGGTCCCCGAGCATGCAGTTTCTGGGTAGAAATGCCGATCTCGGCGCCAAGGCCAAATACCCCGCCATCTGTGAACCTGGTGGAAGCATTGATGTACACCGCGGCAGCGTCTACTGCGCGAGCAAACCGCCGGGCAGCCTCCAGATCCCGAGTAACGATGGCCTCCGAATGCCCGGTACCATAGCGGTTGATGTGGGCAATAGCCTCTTCCAGGCTTTGAACCACCTTCACTGCCATCTCCAGACTCAAGAACTCGGTGGCGTAGTGACGCTCTGTAGCCCTCAAAAGCCTGACGCCAGCTTCTCCAGCCAGTTCTTTGGTCCGAGCGTCGACATACAGTTTGACATTACGCTCAGTAAGAGCCCTTATCACTACTGGAATGAACTGCGGTGCAACTGCCTCGTGAACAAGCAGAGTCTCAGCCGCGTTGCAGACTCCAGGCCGCTGACATTTGGCATTTATGGTTATAGCCAGTGCCTGATCGAGATCAGCTGCTTTGTCCACGTAGACGTGACAGTTGCCGCCAGCAGCGTAGATCACTGGTATTTTGGAATGCTCCACCAGAAAATCTTTTAGCCCCTCGCCGCCCCGCGGAATTACGAGATCGATATACTCCTTAAGCTGGAGCAGGTCGATAAGAACACTTCGCTCTTTGTCAGAGACAAACTGAATCACGTCCCCAGGTAGCCCGGCCTCGAGAGCTGCGCCGGTTATCACCTCGGCCAGAATGCGATTTGAGCGAAAGGCGTCGCTTCCGCCCCGCAAGATAACAGCGTTGCCAGCCTTCAGACACAGAGCCGCAGCATCTACTGTAACGTTTGGCCGAGCCTCATACACCACCAGGATCACCCCAAACGGCACCCTGACTTTTTCGATCTCTAGGCCGTCAGGGGTGCGCCAGCCGCCAACGATCTCTCCCACCGGGTCGGCCAAGGCCGCAATATCGCGCACACTTCGAGCGATGCCACGCAAGCGCTCTTCGTCCAGAAGCAGTCTGTCAATGAGAGCGGGGGAAAGGTTTCCGGCCCTCCCATCCGCCACGTCACGGGCGTTTTCGGCCAAGATCTCCTCGCTCCGGCGCTCTAGCGCGTCGGCCATGGCCATCAAAGCCCGGTTTTTTACAGATGTGTCAGCCTCACCCAGTACGTATGAGGCCTGCTTTGCTCTTGCGGCAAGTTCCTTGACTTTCAACGGTCCCTCCTGGCTACTTGTTAAAGAGAACCATGTAGTCCCTGTGTATCGCCTCAGGAGAGGCATGCGGCACTAGCTCGGCCGCCCGACTGGAGTGAAGTCCTTTCACTCGGTCTAGTTCATCACTTGCATAGTTAACCAGACCCTTGGCCAGCTCATTGCCCTCCGTATCGGCCACCACAACAGCGTCGCCCGCCGCAAAATCGCCCTCGACCTTGACCACCCCTATGGGCAGCAAGCTCCCGCCTTCGCATAAGGCTTTCGCCGCTCCAGCATCGATAACCACTCTCCCGCGGGCCGGCTTGCCATAAAGCAGCCAAAGCTTGTAATCGGGCAGCCCTAGCGGGCGAGGCAGAAAACGAGTGCCGACCTCTTCACCCTCCACGCAGGCCCTGATCACGCCTGGCCTGCTTCCGCAGGCGATGACAGTTTCCACCCCCCCGCTTGTGGCGATACGAGCGCTTCTTATCTTGCTCCCCATACCTCCTGATCCCAGGGGACTTATTGCACCAATCCGCACCCCCTCAAGCTCACTAATGTCCTCCACCCGCCCAATAAGACGAGCATTCGGATCTGTCTTGGGATCAGCGGTATAGACGCCGTCCGTATCGGTGAGCAAGAGCAAAAGATCAGCTTTGACCAAGAGCGCCACTTGCGCCGCCAGAGCATCGTTGTCTCCAAAGCAAAGTTCGTCGGTAGCTGTAGTGTCGTTCTCGTTGACAATTGGGACCACTTTCCACTCCAGCAGACGCCTCAGCGTGTTCCTGGCGTTGATGTATTGCTGTCGTGCAGCGATATCAAATGCGGTCAGCAGAACCTGCGCAGTAATCACGTTCTCATGAGAGAAAAGCTCGGTGTAAATGTGAAAAAGCCGTCCCTGCCCCACGGCCGCCGTGGCCTGCAAATCAACTACCTCCGTGGGACGACGCTTGAGCTTAAGCACGCCCATCCCAGAAGACACCGCACCCGAAGAGACTACAACTATGCGGTGGCCTTCCGCGTGCAGCTCACAGATCTCCGCTACCAGGTTGGCTACCGGAAAAAGCCTGAATGTTCCTCTTTCACTGGTGAGTGTGCTTGAGCCAATCTTTACAACGATAGTTTTACCTGTGCGTTCGCGTGCCACCGCAAGCCTCTATCTGAACTCAAATGTACGACCCGCAATTTCCACTTCGTCGCCAGGCTGCGCCCCTTGTTCAGCTAAAGCTGAGTAAACCCCCAGTCTGGTAAGACGCTCGTCCACGTAACGGGCGGCCTCATCGTTACTCAGGTCGAACCTAGAAACCAGTCGTTCAACTATAGGTCCTTCCACAACAAATCTCTCACCCTCGCGCCTTACGACAAAACCCTTCGTTCGGACAGGTCGAGGTCGGTAAACCACGTAGCCCAACTCATCCCGAGGAGCCGCGTCGATCAAGACTCCGCGACCTCGGGCCCTGCCAAGCTCTCCTCTGACGCCAACCCGGGGAACAGTCTCGTAATCTGCCACCTTCGCCTTACGGAGTCCAGCAATCAGCGCTCCCACCCATCGTACCAGCTCACCAACTCCTGCTCCTGTTACCGCCGAAACCGGCCACACCATCTTGTCCAGTGGAGGAGCCCCTTCGTCTAACTGGTAGCTAAATGCCGGGTGCCCTCCCTTGCGAAGCCTCTCTACCTCGCCGATAAGCCGCCGCCGGACCTCTTCGACAACATCGGGGGGCACTGCATCAATCTTGTTCAATACCACGACTTGCGGCTTGGCGCCCAAGAAATCGGCATGTGCTTCGAGCTCGCGAAGAATAGTGCGAAACCCCTCCAGCGGCTCGCTTCCATAGTAGCCTGTCACATCCACCACGTGCAAAAGAAGGTAGCAACGTTCAAGGTGAGCAAGAAACTCGTGACCCAGCCCCACACCCTGGCTGGCCCCTTCCAGCAGCCCCGGGACGTCGGCCAGAGTAAAGACCTCGCCTTCCTCTGACCATTCCACAACCCCAAGCATCGGCTCGAGAGTAGTGAAAGGATAGGGCGCTACCTTAGGCTTGGCATTGGAGACTCGGCGAAGAAGTGAGGATTTTCCAGCATTAGGAAGTCCAGCCAGACCGGCGTCGGCCATCAAGCGCAAGGAGAGACGAAGCCACCGGCTCTCCCCTGGAGCTCCGAGCTCAGCGAACCGAGGAGTCTGCCGAACGGAGTTAGCAAAACGTGCATTTCCGCGGCCACCAGATCCACCTCTTGCCACCACTACCTCTTGACCCGCATAGGTGAGATCAGCGAGCAACTCTTCGCCCGCTTCCGACTCCACCCAAACCTGCGTCCCCACCGGAACGGAGAGAACTAGAGTGGAACCGCTAGCGCCGTGCTTGCCTGAACCCTGCCCAGGCTTGCCAGCTTCGGCACGGAAATGGGTTTGATAGCGAAAGAACTGGAGATCTCGGAGCTCGGGGTCGGCTTTAAGAACTACGTCTCCTCCGCGGCCTCCATCTCCGCCATCTGGGCCACCGCGAGGAACGTGTTTCTCACGCCGAAAAGATACACATCCATTGCCGCCGTCCCCTGCCGCCACGTAGATCCTGGCCTGATCGTAAAACATGGCCCGCTCCTGGGGACGGCGACCGGACTAAGCCGCGCTTGGGCGGCTATTCAGCAACAACGCTAACGACGCGACCCGATTTGCCGGTGCCGAATACCACTCGGCCAGCGACCTTGGCGAAAAGTGTGTCGTCGGAGCCAATACCTACATTAGCTCCAGGGCGAAACTTCGTCCCTCTCTGGCGAACAAGGATTTCGCCAGCCTTGACTTTCTCACCAGCGAAGGCCTTCACCCCAAGCCGCTTGGAGGCTGAATCTCGCCCGTTACGGGAGCTACCCCCACCTTTCTTGTGTGCCATAGCGCTTCTCTCCTAACTGATCTTCTTGATCTCAAGCCGGGTGAGAGCCGCTCGAAAGCCAGACCTCTTTCTCCAGCCCCGCTTTGGTTTGAACTTGGAGATGTTTATCTTAGGACCACGGAAGTGCTCAACCACCTTAGCCGTGACCTTAATCTTCTTGTCCTCGCCGGGCAGCCGCAACTCTTCGCCGTCAGAGACGAGCAGGGGCTGCAGCTCAACGGTCTTGCCCTGCTCCGCATGTATGCGGTCGACTACAATCTCCCGGCCCTCTTCTACCCGGTACTGCTTGCCGCCGACTTTAACAATGGCGAACATCCCTGCTCCTAATCTGGTAACTCAAGAACCCTCCGCAGCCGCCAACGCGGCCGCGAGTAGCGCAGTATACCAGGGCTTCCTCGATGCTTCCACCGATCACTAACGGAGAACTTGCACGTCCAAACATCAATTGACCACTTCGACAAGACTAAGATCTGCTTCTAAGTCGGCCTCCTCAATCACAACCGTACACCCGTAAGAGTCCTGGAGCTCCCCAAACCACGCTTGTTCCTTCGCAAGCATCGCTGCGACTTTGGGATGAACTTTCACGCGCAGCAACAGCCTGCCAGAAACCCGGGCGGGAGGAAGAGCCGAACTAGGCTCTGCAGTCGCTCCGGTCAAGGCTAGGTTTCTTATCTTGCGCTTTACTGTTGCTACCGCGGTACGCAATGAGAGCACCCTCCCTGTTCCCTTACAATGCGGGCAACACGTAGTGACACATTCCCGCAACTCGCGCTCCGTGTTTTCGCGGGTTATCTCCACTAAGCCGAGAGGCGAGACTCCTATAACGTAAGCCTTGCTTGAATCGCGCTCCAGCTCCTCGCGCAAAGTTCTTAGCACAGCCTCTCTGGCCTCCGGCAGACGAAGATCTATAAAGTCCACAACAACAATGCCCCCGATGTCTCGAAGTCGCAGCTGCCTTGCTACCTCGCGACATGCCTCAATATTGGTCTTAAGCACGGTGTGGTCCGGAGATTTGTGCCCCACGTAACTGCCTGTGTTGACATCAACCACCGTAAGCGCCTCTGTATGGTCGATCACAATATACCCGCCAGAGGGAAGGTCAACTCGGCGCGATAGAGCCCTGCGAAGCGCATCATCCAGACGAAAGCTGGCAAAGAGTCCCAGTCTCCCTTCCCACAACGTCAATCTCTGACAAAGTTCTGGAGCCACACCTTCCAGATAGCTGCGCAGCCGGCGAAAAAGACCCGGATCATCCACAAGAACCGCCGCCGGCTGAGGAACCGGCAGATCACGTACCGCGCGCACAGGAAGGTCAGCCTCCGCGTAAATTAGAGCCGGGGCGGACGCTTCCGCCGCCCGCCGCTCCACCTGCCGCCAAACCCTAAGAAGAAACTCAAGATCCCGGCCGAGAGCCTCAAAATCGCTGCCCTGGGCCGCCGTGCGCACAATGACACCACCGCTCTCTAGCGCAAATCCGAGGCAAAGCTTGCGCAGGCGATCGCGCTCTGTCGAAGGCAGCCGGCGCGACACACCTACCCCCCGTCCCAACGGCAGATAGACAAGGTAGCGCCCAGCTAGTGCCAGAGCGCAACTGAGTCGAGGCCCTTTAAGACCCGTTCCGTCGCGAGTTACCTGAACCAAAATCTCTTGGCCGGCCTTGAGAGGCCGGTTCTTCTCAGCCGCCCGTTGAGAGGTGGGATCACTGGAGTCACCTTCATGTGGAGGCTTATCCATCTCTAGAAAGCCGTTGCGTCCAACCCCAATATCCACAAAAGCAGCTTGCATACCCGGTAACACGCTATCCACTCGGCCCTTGTAGATGTTTCCCACAAGAGAGCGATCCCCGTAGTACTCCACCCTGAGTTCCACGAGGCGGCCGTCCTCGAGCAAGGCGACCCTGGTCTCTGGACCTTCGCGAGAGATAAGAAGTTCAGATCTCACAGCTTGCTTCGGAAGCTAGGTGAATTTGGTTCCGCTTGGCGCGTAGTATGCATAGCTTCACATCG
The DNA here is from genome assembly GCA_026415615.1 of Thermoleophilia bacterium. Classification (GTDB taxonomy): domain Bacteria; phylum Actinomycetota; class Thermoleophilia; order RBG-16-64-13; family RBG-16-64-13; genus JAOAGT01. The sequence continues at coordinate 69,224 of JAOAGT010000004.1, forward strand.
GCGATCTGTTCCAAAGCTCGGACTACGTGCTCCGGTCGAACTGTTCCTAGGGGAGTAACCCGAGTCGTAAATCGTATACGGTAGCTGCGCTCATCCAGTGGAGTAAGAATTACCCGCTCAACGTACTGACGCACATCCACGTCGCGCACCTTACCTTCTTTGGTTTCCCTTAATTTCAGCTGGGGCATTCTTGCGAACTGAACTGCAGCCTCCTCGAGATGGGCCCGCTGCTCAGACGGACGCTGCTCCTGACAATCACCCACGAGAACCGTCACCTCATAAGTGGCTGCGACCACGTCTTTAGCGGCTGGCCGTTGATGGGGAGCGCAGGCAGTCACACCTAGCAAGCCCATGCCCTCGGGGAGCTGCTCGCCCAACCTCCGGGCAAAATCAGCCGGCGGGTCCTCGGCCAGTTCAAACTCCACCAGCTCCTCGTCAGCCTCCATTCCCACAGCAAGCGGCAGGACGACCGCTAGTCGCGCCCGTGGCCGCAGACCCTCAGTCATCGCTAGACAACCGCCCGCTCGGCGAATCGCCCGACGAAATATCTCAGCGCGATCAAGGTGGGAATAAAAGCGACCCCTTCCAGCAACCGAAAAGCGGGCAAGGTAGCGTCTTCGCACAGAAGCCGTCTCGCCTGAAGCAGCTTGACGCGAAACAAAGGCAGAGATGTCCCCCAGGTCCGCCACACTGCGGTCCCTGCCGTCCGGGGAGCCAACTGAAGCGAGATCCGAGAAAATGTTCCGACTTTCAGCAAGATCATTTTGAAGCGAACCGCTACACGCCCCACACTGCGAGCATTCCCCTGTGCGACAATCGCGCGTGGGTTCTTCTCGTTGCGCTTTTCCCCACTCCGCAAGTAGGAAATCCCGTCGCACCACTCCGTTTATCACTTCCCACGGAAAACGGTGAATGTCGCCGTAGCAAGCGGTGGCAAGTTCTTCAGCGCTTGTTCCCATCTCGGCGAAAGCCTCGCGCCAGGCCTCCGCCCGAAACTGTTCCGTCCATTGGTCAAAGCGAGCCCCCTTGCGCCAGGCTCTCTCGATAATCTCTCCCATTTCCTCTCCACCGCGGGAGATAGCCGCCTCCAAGAAGCTGCGATCAATGTCCTGCAAGGCTAGTTTGATCCCCGGCTTGCGTAGTCGATCCGCCAAGATGCGCTGCCGGCGAAGCAGCGTCGCACGGTCAGCCATCCCCGCCCACTGAAACGGGGTAAAGGGTTTAGGCACGAAGTTGTTTACACTCACGTTCAGTTGAAGCCTCGACGAGCGAGATCCGAGCAGGCAGCGCCCGACGTCTCGGATCGCAAGGCAAAGGTTGGCGATTCCGATAACGTCCTCATCCGTTTCGCTCGGCAGCCCGACCATGAAGTAGAGTTTGAGCGTAGTGCGCCCGCTACTAAACGCCTCTTCCGCAGCAGCAAGCACGTCGCCGTAGGTCACGTTCTTGTTAATAATGGCCCACATACGCTCGCTACCCGCCTCAGGAGCCAGAGTCAGAGAAGAGCCTGTGGGTGAAGCGACGGCCGCCAGTTTTACGGCAGCACTATCCACCCTGAGCGAGGGCAAAGAAATACGCACTTCCGGCCACCTGCGCGCCGCAACAGCCAGGACCTTCTCGAGCCCGGTGTAGTCCGTGGTAGACAGAGAACCTAGGGCAAGCTCGCGATGCCCGCTTAGACGCAGCTGGTGGTCAGCCATCTCAAGCACACTGGCCGGCAAACGTTCGCGCACTGGTCGGTACCACATTCCCGCCTGACAGAAGCGACAGCCGCGCGTGCACCCCCGCATGACTTCCACCCACGCCCGGTCGTGAACACCTTCGGTCAATGGAACAAGCGCCTGCGCGGGATAAGGCGCGCCCTCAAGCCGCACAAGGGTGCGCTTTGTAACCCCGGAGCTTACTCCCGGAACGTACACTCCCTGTATGCGGGCAAGCGCTTCTTTCTGTTCCTGGCGTGTAGCTCCCCCTTCTTTGGCCGCACGAAGAACCCCGAGAAGCTCCGGAAAGAGCTCCTCACCATCCCCAACCGCCACGGCATCCACAAACCGCACAAGGGGCCAGAAGTTCGCGCATGCCGGTCCCCCGATCACGACCAGCGGGTGTCTATCGATTCGCTCTTCCGTTCGTAGGGGAATACCGGCCAGGTCAAGCATCTCAAGTAGGTTGGTGTAGTTGAATTCGTGCTGCATTGTGACGGCCAAAACGTCGGCGCTTGCAACCGGACTCCACGACTCAAGCGTGAGAAGAGGTATGTTTTCATCGCGCATGGCCTCAATTACGTCAGCCCACGGAAGGTAGACGCGCTCAACTCCCACGCCTGGGGTATTCTCGGCAAGCCAGTACAGTATCTGCAGAGCCTGATTTGAAATACCTATTTCGTAGGTGTCGGGGAAAGCAAGAGCAACACGTAGCTCATCTGGGGCCCCGCTAAATCCGGGTCCACTTCCCCATTCGCCTCCGAGCAGCCGCGCGGGATGCTTGGCCTTGCTAACAATCTGTTCAAATCGATCCCGAATGTCGCAAACCAACTCGTAACGGAATAGTCAACGTCTAAGAGAAGCAACGAAGGAAATCAGCCGAGTAGTGGACCACGGCGCGCCTTTCCGGTAGTAGCACAGAGCCGCAAGACCGACGGCCAAAGTGCCAAGGGTCGCCGCCACCACTCTGACTAGCCAAGCCGCTTTAGGAACCCTCCGCTCCAGGTAGCGGGCAACTCGCCCGGTTCCGAAACCCGCGGCAACTACCAAAACCACTTCCGGCACGCGCTCTTGGTCTAGCTTGTGCCCGTGCAACGCCGCCAGCGTAAGAACGACGTTTAGTTGAACTGCCGCCAGGGCTGGAGCTTGTGTGCCGCGCAGTGCTGACGCAATGCCAACAGCCCCACCCTGCAACGCCCCTTTGGCTATCACACGGCGGGCGGCAGAGTCCCTAAGGACCGGATAACGTTTCGCTAGAGACACTGCGCGCTCTCCTGCAGTTTCCACACAGATCTCATACAGCCTTTGCCAACCCCATTCGCTATCAGAGAAAGAAAGACGCCGGCAACGCAGTCCTATAGAACTAGCGCGACCTGTGGCGCGTGCGCCCTCATCCACAGCAATGATTGCCCCGCCCGCTGGCCTTCGAGCCGCCACTGCGACACTGTAAGCTTCTTCTTCCTCCGGAGTCACCAACAGCAGGATCAAGTCTTCGGCAGGGAGCTCTGAGTTCGCCAGTCTGTCTGCAGAAACACGCCACTCAGCCGGCACCACCCCTCCAGCAGCAAAGCGCTCCCGAGCAGCCTCTACCAGACGAGGATTTCCCGCCAGAATGAGGTTGGTTGGTCGAACAGTGGTCTGCGACACGTGCCGCCAGACCTCAAGAGCCTTTGAAACACCAAATGGCAATTTAGCCAAACTCCGGACTCCTTCTCACCTCTAGTCGGCTAAGCTTCTGAAACCCAGCCCACTGACGGCGCGGTCACAGTTGCCGTCCCATGCCAGCTACCGAATGGACATTAACGCTTTCTAGAAGCCCTATCGCCATCAAGAATACTACCAGGGAACTTGAGCCAAAGCTGATAAACGGTAAGGGTAGACCGGTAACCGGCATGATCCCGATAGTCATCCCTACATTGACAAACACCTGGAAAACAATCACCCCTGCTATGCCAGCGGCGATCAGCTGACCATACAAGTCCTGGGCCATGCGAGAGATGCGAAACGCGCGCCACACTACCAACGCAAACAAGCCCAGGAGCAACACACCACCGACAAAACCAAGTTCTTCGCCTATCACGGCAAAGATGAAATCGGTATGGCGCTCCGGAAGAAAGGCTAGGTTGTGCTGGGTACCCTGCAAGTAGCCCTTCCCCGAGAACATTCCGCTGCCGATGGCAATTCGGCTCTGAATCAGCTGATACCCTGCTCCTAAGGCATCTTTTTCGGGGTTTAGGAAAACCGTAAGCCGTCTTAGCTGCCAATCTTGAAGCAAGTTGACTCCAAACGCAGTAGGTAACACGCGCAATACTAAAACGGCGCCAAATGCCCCAGCCCCAAGAAGGGCGCCCAGGTGGGTGAGCCTAATGCCCCACACCACGAGCATCGACAGCAGGATAGCCACAAGCACAAGAGAAGTTCCCAGGTCTGGCTGGAGAAAAATGAGCACTCCCGGAATGAACATGTAGACCACACACAGCACCACAAACCGAAAGCGCCCACGTAGCTCGGCGCCCTCCACCAACACGGCCCCCAGACCAAGAATCAGGAGAAACTTCACAAGCTCGGCTGTCTGCAAGCGCAGCGGCCCGTATTCAAGCCAACGCCTCGCCCCCACATCCTCGCCTCCTGACCCTATGAGCAGAGTAAGAACAAGAAGCAGGAGGCAAGCCCCGTAGATGTAAACCTGGAAGCGCTTAAAGCGGCGGTAGTCGATCATACTAAGTGCGAACAGAAGTACGAGTCCCAGGATTAGCCCTACGCTCTGCGAACGCACGTAGTAGAAAGGAGTGTCTACCGTAGGATCAGTGTGTGTGGCCGAGTACAGCATCAAGAACCCGTACGTAACCAGGCCCAGTGTAGCCCCAAGCAAGATCCAGTCTAGCGACCGCAGATAGCCGCCCAGGGAAAACCCGGGAGAGCGACGTGCCTGCATTCCGCCTCTCAAGATGTTGCCAAGGACTTTGTCCATACTTACTCCGTAGGTCGCACTACCTCTGAGCCACCACGCTGGAGACCGAAGTACGCTTCCAGCACTCGCCGCACCACCGGTGCAGCTACCGAGCTCCCATGCCCTCCCTCCTCGATCACCGCAGCCACTACTATTTCGGGTTTGCTCTGTCCGTCGGCAGGCGCATAGCCAATGAACAAAGCATAGTCGTCATCCGGAGCCTTTTGCGCCGTTCCGGTTTTTCCTCCTACAGGAATGGGAAAGTCTCGAAACACCTGGTAGGCAGTTCCCGATGGGTCAGAAGTAACCAGACGCATGCCCCGCCTTACCCGACTCAGAAGTTCAGCGCTCATACCCAGCTCGCCCGCCTTCTCGCTGGCAAAGGGATGCACTGTCGCACCGGTGGAGTCCGTGATCTCAAGAGCAACGCGCGGTACCCACACCACTCCGTCTCCATCTGTCCCCTGCCCATTTACCAAAGCCGACAGGGCTACAGCAAGTTGCAAAGGAGTGACCAGAAGGTCTCCCTGACCAATGGCTAGGTTTATCTCGTCTCCGGGTTTCCAAAGCTGCTCTTCGGCTGTCTTGCCAGTAAGTCTTTTCCAGGTCTTGTCCGGCACCCGGCTCCCATTTGTCTCTCCAGGAAGGTCAACGCCTGTCTTGGAGCCAAAGCCAAAACGCCGTAAGCCCTCTTGTAGCACGGGGCTTGTCTGATCGTAGAGCAGCTTGCCAAGGTTATAGAAGTACACGTCGCAAGACTGCGCAATAGCGGCCACCAGATTTAGATCTCCGTGGCCCTCGGTTCGCCAGTCCTTCCAAGTTTGTCCGGCGACCGAGTATTTGCCGTTACAGTTCAGGATGGTGTCCCAGGTCACTACTCCGGCGTCGAGGGCCACTGCCGCTACGAAAGGCTTAAACGTGGACCCGGCAGGATAGAGACCATTTACCGCCCGGTTGAACAGCGGATAGTTCGCCTGTGGGGCGGTCAGTTCCTGGTACTTGGCTGGCTCAATGCCGCCGACCCAGACCGACGGATCGTAGTCGGGATACGAGGCAAGAGCCAAGATTTCGCCGGTATTCGGGTCCATTGCCACCACAGCGCCTCCAGCCGCATTCCTAAAGCCGTCGGCATGCGCCCGCTCAATACCTTCTACAATTGCCGCCTCCGCCGCTTTCTGGAGATCAGCATCAAGAGTAAGTACCAGGTTGTAGCCAGGCTCCGCCGCTACGTCTTCCACAAACCGCATAGGCTGCCCGCTGGCGTTCACTTCAACCTTCTTCCAGCCGTCGGTACCCCGCAAGTACGAGTCGTATTGCCGCTCAACGCCATCCTTGCCTATGTGTGCTCCCGCTTTAAGTCCAGCAAATTCTTCCTTTTCCAGCTCCTCTTTTGATATCTCGCCTACGTATCCAAGGACGTGAGCAGCAAGAGCCTTGTTTGGATACTCGCGCAGGTAGGTCTTTACGATTTCAACTCCGGGAAATTCGGGGCTATGCTCCTTGAGATAAGCCACTACCCCATTCTCCGATACGTCTTGAGCCACGACATAAGTCATGTAGGGATCACGTTTCGCTTTCTCATAGGCACTTAACAGATCCGCTACGGGCATCTTGAGGATTTCGGCCAATTTGGTCAGTTCCGCATAGAATAGAGCAGCCTCTTTCTGCGGATCGTACATGTACATGGGAAGGATGCCTACGCTTAAACCGCCGCGATTGTCCACAAGTACCCGGCCTTTGCGATCATAGATAACCCCGCGCGGCGCCTCTACCATCACCGTGCGCACTCTGTTGACTGTGGCTGACCCCGAGTACTCATCACCAGACAATATCTGCAGGTACCACAGCCGAAACGCCAGAACAGCAAAAAGAAACATGGCCAGCATGAATAGAATTCCTACCCTAACGCCAACAAAGGAGTCATCGGGAGCAATTCTCTTCCTGCGCACAGGTTCAAGGATCATGCTTCTTCCCCCCGTGAGGCGAACACCTCCGGTCCCACCGGAGGAAGAATCCGCAGCCGTACAAGCACCCAGTAGGCCGGCAGCGTGATGAGTGCGTCCAGCGTAGCCCCTAAGAGCACTTGGAGTACAACCAGGTCAAGGAACCCGGCGCGTGGACCGGTCACATACTGGACTATGCCGTAGAGTAGCTGGGACATAAACGATAGCCCTCCGGCCAGTAGAAGCATGGCTCCTGGTCCGATTGAACCCAGACGCGCTATAGCAGCTGCAGCCGCATACGCCACAAGGATGTAAATGAGGGAACGCACACCCAGAGGTTGCATGTAGGCTACATCAGCTGCGAGCCCGCACACAAAACCAAGCGTTGCTCCGGCCAGACGTCCGCGCGTGAGCGCAACCACCAAAGTCGTGATGAAGAAAAGATCCGCCGTTACACCCAGTACGCTGACGTGCGACACAAACGCAACCTGCATCACAATCGGCGCCAAGACGAGAAAGAGGTAGCGTCCCGCTTCTTTCAGGTATCTAACAAACATCCTTCGTCGCCCTATCGGCCTACATAATCGGTAGGAAGCACGAGAACCATAACTTCCTCAAGAACCCGAAAATCTACAAACGGTTCCACCTCTATTTCCTTGTAGATATTGACGTCTTCCTCCCCTACGCTGGCGACAATCCCTATGGGAATGCCTTTGGGATAAACACCCCCATAGCCAGAGGTGATGACCACCAGCTTGGGATCTACAGGAATGTCTCGGTCGACGTAGTCCATCACCAGTCTCCCCGACACAGATCCCTCGACAATGCCCTCGGCTCGGGATCCCTGCACCTTTGCCGCCACGCTCGAATCCGGGTCAGTGATTAGCTGCACCTTGGCTGTGTGAGCAGTCGTTTCGACCACCTTGCCGACCAGACCTTTGCCGGCAACACTCTCGCCCGCCAAGGGGGTGGCCCCTACCACCGGAAGGCCCACCCTAACCTTGTCCACTTCGCCCTTATCGATGAGGACCCAAGATTCCCAACGTGTTGGCGATTTGCCGATAACCCGAGCCACAAGGAAGTCGGTTCCGTCGGGGTAGATGTCTTGACTGCGCAGATCGAGCAGAGCCCGCAGACGTAGGTTTTCTTCCGCCGCTTCTTCTAGCTTCATGGCTTGCCCCTGCAGCTCCTGCAGCTGAGCCTCCAGCTGGGCAGCGCGATCTCGGGCGGATAACAACGTCTTGAACCACTCGTAGCCGTCGACAAAAGGCTTAGCTACCTTCGCGCCCCACGACTGCAAAGGAGCAAGAAGGGTTTCTCCAGCCCTCTGGATGGCGTACACCGGGCCGGATTCCGCCTCGCGGAAACTCACCGTGAGCAGAGCAAGTGAAGCTAGTATGAGAATGACGAAGGCAAACCTTCGCCAGGCTGTATTGGTGCGAGGCATTCCAACCTTGGCGAACTAGTAGCGGCGTCTTCTTGTCTTGTGCGACAACTTCTGCAGTATATCGAAATCCTCGAGCGCTCGCCCGGATCCAACGGCCACGCAGGTCAGGGGCGATTCGGCCAGATGCACAGGCATCTGCGTCTCGGCTCTTACCCGCTCGCACATTCCCTTGAGCAAAGATCCTCCCCCCGCCATCATGATTCCTCTGTCCATAATGTCAGAAGCCAATTCCGGCGGAGTCTTGTCCAGGGTTGCTTTGATGGCATCGATTATGGCGGTCACAGGTTCCTCGATCGCTTCTCTGATCTCTTCGGACGACACCACCAGTGTCTTTGGTAGACCCGTGACCAGGTCCCTGCCCCTGATTTCGGCCTGTTCCTCTTGTTCCAAAGGAAACGCAGAGCCGATCTCGACCTTAAGCTCCTCAGCAGTTTGGGTGCCGATCATGAGCTTGTACTCTTTCTTGATGTAGGAGATGATGGCTTCGTCCATTTCATCTCCGCCCACTCGAATAGAGTTCGATACCACGATCCCAGCCAAGGAGATAACCGCCACCTCGCTGGTGCCTCCCCCGATATCTACTATCATGCTCCCGGTGGGTTCAGCGACAGGAAGACCTGCCCCAATAGCGGCCGCCATCGGCTCCTCAATCAGATAAGCCGCGCGGGCTCCGGCGTTGATAGTAGCCTCCTCGACTGCTCGCCGCTCCACCCCGGTCACTCCAGAGGGAACGCATATCACCACGCGCGGATGGGCCCAACGGTTCTGATGAACACGCTGGATGAAGTGCCGAAGCATCTGTTCGGTTACGTCAAAGTCAGCTATTACGCCATCTTTTAGGGGCCGGATAGCCGAGATGTTCCCCGGGGTGCGCCCCAGCATTCGTTTGGCGTCGCTCCCAACAGCAAGGACCTCGCCGGTGCGGGAGTCGACAGCCACTACAGAGGGCTCAGCAAGGACAATACCGCGGCCGCGAACGTACACAAGCGTAGTAGCGGTGCCAAGGTCCACCGCCATGTCTCGTCCGGCAAAGCCGGTTATGAAATCCATGAAACCGATGGATGTCCCCCTACTGCTTGGTTTTTCTTAGCCGCTTGTTCAACTGCCGGTATTATAGCCGGTTAACCCACTTGGCCTGCAAAAGGTCAAATCCCTCCGCCAGAAATAGCTTGGCGAGCAAGCACAACGGCAGCCCGACGACGTTGGTGTATTCGCCTCGAAGTTCGGACACAAAAAAGCTGGCCAAACCTTGTACCGCGTAGCCACCAGCTTTGTCCTGCCATTCTCCAGACGCCACATAAGCCTCAATTTGCGCCGGTTCAAGCGGAAGAAAGGTTACCTCGGTCAGAGCGCTTGCTACCTTGACCATCGCCTCTCCGCCAAATGGGTCCGTCATGGCCAGCCGCAATAGCGCAACGCCGGAAATCACCTGGTGCGTGCGTCCGGAGAGAGCCTGTAGCATCTTTCTCGCCTCATCAGCCGATGCCGGCTTGCCGAGGACCCTTTCCTCTAGCACGACCACAGTATCCGTAGCCAAGACAAACGCTCCGGGGGGCGTATCCGATGGCAAGATTGCTCCCCGGGCTTTGCTAAGCGCGTTGCCTTCGGCCACCGCTTTGGGTGACAGCCCGGTTTCCATTTCCGTACCCGTGGTTGGGACGGGCGTGAAAGGCACTCCCATGTCGCGCAAAAGAGAATGCCGTCGCGGAGACCGCGAGGCCAAAAGCAAGTAAAAATCGGGAGGAAAATTGACCTTTCTGGACAGAGCCATGCCCTTACGTCAATACCCTGTTTGCACCCTTTGAACCTGTCATTTAGAAAGAATCGGGCGAAAGCTCGGTCCCCTCAGGAAAGAAAATGGCAATCTCGCGCTCGGCGCTAGCAATACTGTCAGAGGCGTGCACCACATTGCGGCGGATGTCCAGGCCGTAATCGCCGCGAATAGTCCCGGGAGCCGCCTCCAGCGGGTTGGTCGCCCCCGCCATTCTCCTCACAACGTTAACCGCCGAGGGCCCTTCTACCACCATGGCAAAAACCGGGCCAGAAGTGATGTGAGCCACTAACTCTTCGTAGAAATCTTTGCCCTTATGTTCTTGGTAGTGACGCTCGGCCATTTCGCGAGTAACCATGATAAGACGAGCTACTTTGATGGTGAGCCCTCGCCGCTCCATGCGGCTTATGACTTCACCGATCAAGCCTCTTGCCACTCCGCTAGGTTTTACCAACACCAAAGTTCGTTCAATCGGTTTGTTGCTCTCCATTTCCTGCCTCACGTAAAGAAAAAAATCTCCCTGTAGTTGTTGGCATTCAATCTTTACAAGCTTGACCGCGCTTGCCCGCAGGGCCGACTACTTGGCTGCCCGAAGTTCCGCAGTCTCATCCACAGGCGGGGGCACCCGACGGGCACGCGGATCGTGCCCGCAGTAAGGACAAACTTTCCACCCTGGCTCAAGCACACGTTCACACATCGCACAGATGGAGCGCAGAGTCCGGCCGCAGCTTGGGCAAGCAACGTAATCTGGCCTGATCAGCTCTCCACAAGCAGGACAGGCCCGCATGATCTGCAGCTCCTGTTCCATGGCCCTAACTTCGAGTTCTCTTTCTCTCACCTCATCAAGATACTCAGCAGGTCGCAATATGGCATAGACAACGGTGCCCATGAACGGAAGCACTAGCGACGTGAGCACAGCGACCGCAACAATTACCGGGTCTTCTATGCGCTTACGAGCATCTTTTAACGTCCAAAATACCAGCGCAAGCCAAAGAACACCCAGGCAGAACACAAAGACGTAGAGGGCAACCGTCCACAGCGGGGAGCTGATGATCTTGTTAATTGTCTCAAAGAGACTGTCCAACTCCCGCTCCTATACAAATAGGCGCGCCAGTATATAACCAGCCGTAAAGGATACCACGGCCACTATGAGAACTACGAGGATAAGCACAATAACCGACGCACCCTGCTTTGCATACAGACTTTCTGTGCCGCCTGCTAGACGTAGCCCACTCATTTGCCAACTAAGCACAGCCTTTAGCCCCTGTCCCCGCATAGCCGCACACCTCACATCTATATGCCAGCTGCGGCCAGACTTCTTTTCAAATCACCCACAAGGGTGAAAGAGCCTGTAGCCAGGACAACTTGATTTGAGGTAGCGAGCCGATACGCGCTCATTAGTGCAGACCGCGGTTCTGGGTCTACAAAGACCTCCACCTCTTCGCTTGCTCTGGCGATGATTTCGGCTAGCTCGTCAGCCGGAATAGCACGAGGGCTTGAGCTCTGGGTGGCAAAGATGATATCGCAGGCCGGAGCCAAAGCCTGCATCATGCCAAGTGCATCCTTGTCTTTTAGAACCGAAACCACGGCGATGAGCCGTCTTCGCTCAAGAATATTGGCCAGGGACTTCATAGTCTCCTGCATGCCAGGCGTGTTGTGTGACCCATCAAAGATACAGAGTGGATGTGTGCTTACGATCTCAAGTCTGCCTGGCACCTTGACGGAAGCCAAGCCCCGCCGGACGGCCTCTTGGTCAAGCGCTCCCCCCACAAAGGTCTCCACCGCAGCGATCGCCATAGCAGCATTGGCGCGTTGATAGCCGCCCAATACCTCCAAGCGCAGGTCGGTATAGCAATCGTACAGTCCCAAGACATCAAAAAATTCACCCTGCGAATCAGGAAGAACCATAAAGTCTTTTCCCAAGAACCAGCACTGGGCCTGACGCTCCCTGCAGATTTCTTCCAGCTCCTTTTTGAGCGGGGCATCAAGCGCACCTGCTATTACTCTGCCTTCCTTGGGAATAACCGCGGCTTTTTCCCGCAAAATAGCGGACGTGGTAGGACCAAGAAGCTCCGTGTGTTCCAGCCCAATGCTAGTGATCACCTGAACACTCGAGGAAATGATGCTGGTGGCGTCCAGTCTCCCACCCAGGCCCGCCTCAATCGCGGCTACGTCGCAACCCTTCTCTTTGAAGTAGACAAAGGCAACCGCAGTTAGAACTTCAAACTGGGTAAGCAGCTCACCCGGCGGAAGCGACCTTTCCAATTCTTCCACCACCGGACGGACCCGAGCCACAAGCTCACAGAACTCGGCGTCGCTTGAAGGCACGAGATCCACCATTTGTCTCTCCGCCAGACTAACCAAGTGCGGCGAGACATAGGCCCCTGTTCGATGTCCCAGTTCGGTGAGAAGAGCAGAAATGAACCGAGTGGTGGAGCTTTTTCCGTTGGTGCCCACGATATGGATAGTCTCATAAGCCTTCTGCGGTGACCCTAAGGCTTCGGCCAAACGAGCAATTCTTTCCAACCCCAACCGAGTGCCGAGCCTATCCAAACCGTCTATATAGGCCCAGGTTTCTCTTATGTCCTGCTCAGAAAGCATCATCTTGCCCTTGTGTCATTTAGACGGCCGCCTTGCACGCCAAAGCACCTACGGACGTACCACTTACAAAGACAACTCCTCGCCCACGCGCTCGCGATACTGCAACCGCACCTCTTCTAGGGTGGCAAGAGCAGCTTCTAGCCGGGCGCGTTCCTCGGCCACTATGGACTCGGGAGCCTTGCTCAGGAATCCCTCATTTGACAGCTTGGCTTGCGCCTTTTGTATGTCTGCCTGCGCCTTACGCGCTTTGCTCATAAGCCTCTGCCGTTCCCTCTCCAGGTCTACTATGCCCTCAAGCTCAAGATAGCCTCTCGCGCGCGCTCCTCCTACGGAGGCGTACCGACCGCCCTGCGGTCTTGTACTTTCACTGCTCACAGCCACAAGCTCAAACCCAGATAACTGAAGAAATTCGCGGCCAAGCTCCTTGAAGGCGAAAGCTGTTTCCGGAGCAGCCGAAACATGTACCTTACCAACGACAGTACGGGGAATTCCCAGATCCTCCCTAGTCGACCTAAGGCCGCTTATAACCTCGAAGAACCCCTCCATGGCGACTTCGGCCTGCGGGTCGTCCCACTCGGGGGAAGGCTCAGGATAAGAACCATCAAACAAACTCGACGGTCGGAGTCCGTTTCTGACCTGCGGCAGGTAAGTGTAAACCTCTTCGGTGAGGAAGGGCATTATGGGGTGAAGCAGAGTCATCGCCTGCTCAAGCAGTACGAACAGATTGCCGCTTATTTCCCTTCTCTCCTGCGGGTTCTCACTGTAGAGTCGAGTCTTGGCAATCTCCAGGTACCAGTCACACACCTCATTCCAGATGAAACGGTAAAGCAGCCGCGCAGCCTCGTGGAACTCATAACTTTCGTAGAGCCTTGCCACTTCGCGAGTAACCGAGGCCAGCCGACTAAATAGCCAGCGGTCAGCAACAGTAGCGAGAGTCACCCGGGCTTCGGCTTGGGAATCCGCACCCTGCAAGACGAGCCGCGACGCATTCCACACTTTGTTAGCGAAATTTCGGCCCATCTCGATGCGTTCAGCACTAAAGCGTACATCCTGCACCGAGGCCATGTAGATCAGGCCAAATCGAGTGGCGTCGGCTCCGTATTTGTCAATAAGGTCAAGGGGATCCACGCCCGTACCAAGGCTTTTGCTCATGCGTCGGCCGTCCGCCGCCAAGACCGTCGGATGGATGATCACTTCTCGGAATGGAACCTCCCCCATAAACTCAAGTCCCATCATGATCATCCGCGCCACCCACAGGTATATGATGTCCCGCGCTGTGGACAACACAGTCGTGGGGTAAAAGACTCGTAGTCGCGGACTGTCTTCAGGCCAACCCAAGGTCACAAAGGGCCACAGCGCAGAGCTAAACCAGGTATCCAGCACATCATTTTCTTGCCGTACTGGTCCGCCACAGGCCTCACAAGCCGTTGGAGGGACTAGCGTTACCATAACGTGTCCGCAGTTCTCGCAGAAGTAAGCGGGGATGCGGTGTCCCCACCACAACTGCCTGCTTATGCACCAGGGCCTTATGCCCCGCATCCAGTCCAAGTAGACGTCGGCCCACCGCTCAGGCACAAACCGCACCTTGCCTTCCTCAACCGCTCGAATAGCGGGCTCTGCGAGCCGCTTCATGTCCATTAACCATTGCAAAGAAAGAAGCGGCTCGATAGTGGTGCCACAGCGGTAGCAAGTGCCCACAGCATGGCGGTACTCGCGTACCTCAGCAAGAAGACCTTGCTGCCGAAGGCGCTCAACCACTGCGTCCCGCGCCTCGGCTACGCTTAGCCCAGCAAACTCACCCGCCGCCTCACTCATGCGGCCGTCAAAACCAATGACCGAGACGCTAGGCAGCCCGTGACGGTGTCCAATCTCCCAGTCTGCTGGGTCATGACCGGGAGTAATCTTAAGAGCGCCGGTGCCAAACTCCATATCCACGTGGTCATCGCCAATGACCGGCACTTCCCGATGTACGAGAGGCACTACTGCTGTACGACCAATCAGATGAGAGTAGCGAGGATCCTTTGGATTCACAGCAACGGCAGTATCGCCCAAAATGGTCTCAGGGCGAGTGGTGGCAACCGTAAGTGCTTGGTCTGAACCAACAAGCGGGTACTTGACGTAGTACAGCTTGCCGTCACGCTCTTCGTGCTCCACTTCCAGGTCAGAGATGGCGGACCCGCACCGTGCACACCAGTTCACTAGGTAGACATCGCGGTAGATGTCGCCTTTCTCGTAAAGCGACACAAACACCTGTGCAACCGCCGCTTGGTACGGCTCATCCATGGTGAAACGCTCGTGATCGTAGTCACAGGCGCACCCTAGACGCTTGAGTTGACGTATGATGGTCGAACCATACTGACGCCGCCACTCCCACACTCGCTCTAAGAAGGCCTCTCGCCCAATGTCCTCTTTTCGAAGACCTTCAGAAGCCAACTGCGCCTCGACCTTGTTTTGCGTAGCTATCCCGGCGTGATCAGTTCCCACTATCCACAGGGTGTTAAAGCCCTTTAGATGGTGATAGCGGATAAGGATGTCCTGGATTGTATTGTTTAGCGCATGACCCATGTGTAAGGAACCGGTCACGTTCGGCGGGGGAATAGCAATCACATATGCTGGCCGAGGGTCATCAGGAAAAGCGCAAAACGCGGAGCGCTCAAGCCAGCGCTGCATCAGCCGCTCTTCGATTTCCCACGGCGCGTAACGCGCCTCCATCTTTATATCTGCCACGTCAACCTGTTTCCTTTCCCAGCTCAAGACCGACAAACGCCCAAGGGAGCACATCGGTGAACTTGTCCACATAAATGATTTCCAGCCCCTGTTTAAGCTCCCGCGGCAACTCGGCGACTTCCGGTTTAACAGCAGTGGGCAGGATCACCGTTTGTACGCCCTCCCGTAGAGCGGCAAGCAGCTTTTCCTTAAGCCCTCCCACCGCTAAGACCTGCCCCGTCAAGGTTATCTCTCCAGACAGCGCCACTTTGGCGCGTACCGGGACCTGCAGAAGGGCAGACAGCAGCGCAGTCGCCACGGCAATTCCCGCCGAGGGCCCCTCTTTGGGCACTCCGCCCTCAGGGAAGTGCATGCGTACTTCGAGGGCTGAGAGAAGTTCGTAATCGGAAGGCTCGGGCAGGTCTGTCACCGCCTCCGACCGAGGGGTCTCGGGGGCGCGGCCGCCCTGCCGGCCGCGCCCCCGAGACCCACGAGAAGCCGCCGCTCCCTTCCCGTCACCAACCAGACGGCCAAACCCATCGTCCTCGCCCGACTCAAGCTGTTGGTAATTTTCCACTAGGTAAGCACGCCCGGCAGAGTTCCTCCACAAGCGAGAAAGTACAGGATCGCGCACCAGCGAGGTCTTAAGATATCCCCAGGCCGCAGTCACGCTTTCCTGCATCACCTCGCCAAGCTGGCCAGTCAGGTGAAAGTCTCCCTTGCCGGGAGTCACCACACATTCCACTCGCAAGACATCACCGCCGGCACCGGTATAGGCCAAACCCAGACTCACTCCAATTTGCGGTTCAGAATGCAGACGCGGCGTAAGGAAAGGCGCCGGACCAAGAAATCTGGGTAGCCCCCGTGGTCCCACCCGACGAGGCAGTTTCTTGCCCTCCACTTTCATGCGGGCAAGTTGCCGGTAAACCTTCTCTATAAGCCGCGCCAACTCTCTGACCCCAGCCTCCCGCGTGTAATCACGAATCAGCGTGCGTAGAGCACTGGAGGTAAAAACATTGCCCAGCTCACCAAGACCAGTTTCCTCGGCAATCTTCGGCACCAAGTGACGCTGGGCAATCTCCATCTTTTCCCGGTCCGTATAACCAGGAAGCCGAATGATTTCCAGACGGTCGTGAAGAGTCTCGGGAATGTCTTCTTCGTAGTTGGCGGTAGCAATAAAGAAGACGTGTGAAAGATCGTACTCGAGCTCTAAGTAATTGTCACGAAAAGCTCGGTTCTGTACCGGGTCGAGCACCTCCATAAGGGCTGCTGCCGGGTCTCCGCGCCAGTCTGACTCCATCTTGTCGATCTCGTCTAGCACTATGACGGGGTCATCTACTCCTGCCCGCTTTATAGCATCGATAATTCGTCCCGGCATGGCTCCCACGTAGGTCCGGCGATGTCCCCGGATCTCTCCTTCGTCACGCACTCCCCCCAGGCTAATGCGCTGAAGAGGACGCTGCAGTCCTTTCGCCGTCGCCAAAGCTACTGACGTTTTGCCCACTCCCGGCGGTCCTACCAGGCATAAGATGGTGCTTGGCGGCGTCCCTCCGCGAAGAGAAGCCACTGCCAGATACTCCACAATTCGGTCTTTCACGTTCTTAAGACCGTAGTGTGTCTCGTCCAGAACCCGCGCCACCGCCGCGACGTCTGGGACTGCGGTAGTAGATCTCACTCCCCACGGGAGGCCCAAAGCGGTATCGAGATAGGTCTTAGCTACCGCCACTTCAGCGGAGAGCGGAGGCAAGTCTGCCAGGCGTTTGATCTCTTTGGTAAGAGCGGCTACTGCAGCCTCCGGCATCCCCTTCTTTTCCTGCAGCATTTTGAGATAAGCACCACGCTCGGTGTCGTCCTCCCCTTCCTCTCCCAGCTCCTCCTGGAGTATCTTGAGCCGCTCGTGGAGGAACACCTTGCGCTGCTGTCGCTCAAAACTGTCGTGAACACGCTCTGAGATTTCATTCTCAAGAGCAATGAACTCGTTTTCTTGGATAAGCGTTTCAAGAAGCAAGAGAAGCCGAGCCTCGGGATCGTCTCCCTCTAGAAGCTCTTGTTTGCGGTCAGGCGCAATCAACAAGTGTGTAGCCACAACGTTGACCATGGCCTCAGGATCAGAAACCGTTTCAAGAGCGGTTTCGGCTTCCTCCGGCAACTCAGGCGTCTGCCCCACATAGCTTGCGTATTCTCTGGCCACGGAATCCATCAATGCTCGAATCCGAGCCTTTTTCTCCACTGGCTTGGTCTCAATGGGAGCAATACGCACTACAAAAAGGGGCGAGACAGACTCGTAAGAAACGATGGTCACCCTCTGTCTGCCTTCGATGAGCGCTTTGACCGTCCCATCGGCAAGACGAGACGACTGCACCACCTTGGCCAGAGTACCTACAGTGTAAATATCTGAAGGCTCTGGATCGTCGGTAGCCGGAGACCGCTGTGCCGCTATCACCAACTCCCCGCCCGCGTGCTGAGCCTGCTCAAGAGCCCGAATTCCCTTTTCGCGCTCAACAAACAAAGGGGCAAGCATGCCCGGAAAGAGCACAAGGTCACGAGTGGCAAGGAGCGGGACCGCTCGCTGCGTTTCTGCAACCATCTTCCGTCCCGCCTAGGCGGACTCTTCGTCCAGCTCGATATCCTCTTGAGTGGAGCGCGTCACCAGCGTAGGCTCGATCTTCTTCTCAATGCACTCTCGGGTGACCACGCACTTTATTACATCCCGCCGGCTCGGAAGCTCGAACATTACGTTGGTGAGCACCGACTCAATTATCGAGCGTAGCCCGCGCGCCCCCGTATCCAGTTTGATGGCCTCGCGGGCAATGGCCTCCAGAGCATCCTTGGCAAAAACCAGTTCCACGCCATCATAGGCGAAAAACTTGCGATACTGCTTAGCCAGAGCGTTCTTGGGCTGTGTGAGAATCGCAACCAAATCTTGCTCCGTGAGCTGGTGCACGCTGCAAACCACAGGAAGTCGTCCAATAAACTCTGGGATCAGCCCGTATTCCAATAGATCCTCGGGAAGCACCTGCGAGAAAAGCTCTCCCACATCTCTCTGAGCTTTGCCCTCAATCTCAGCGCCGAATCCCACGCCCTTCTTGCCAATTCGACGGGCAATAATCTTCTCAAGTCCGGCGAAAGCCCCACCGCAAATGAACAAGATATTGGTGGTGTCGATAGTGATGAACTCCTGGTGAGGATGCTTGCGCCCCCCTTGTGGAGGCACACTTGCGTGAGTCCCCTCAAGAATCTTGAGAAGCGCCTGTTGTACTCCCTCGCCAGAAACGTCTCTAGTAATCGAAGGGCTGTCTGCCTTGCGGGCAATCTTGTCTATCTCGTCGATATAGACGATGCCCATCTCGGCTCTCTTGATGTCATAATCGGCTGCTTGTATCAGCTTAAGCAGAATGTTCTCAACATCCTCGCCCACATAGCCCGCTTCTGTGAGAGTAGTGGCGTCCGCAATGGCAAACGGCACGTTTAGAATGCGGGCCAGAGTCTGGGCAAGCAACGTTTTCCCGCAGCCCGTAGGTCCCAAGAGGAGAATGTTTGACTTTTGCAGCTCCACGTCATCATCCTGGGCCCCCATGTACACCCGCTTGTAGTGGTTGTACACAGCCACAGAAAGGGCCCGCTTGGCCTCTTCTTGGCCAATGACGTAGTCGGACAGAATCGCGTAGATCTCTTTGGGTTTTGGGAGGTTTTCTAGGCTAAACGACGAGCGAGGCGCCTTTTCTTCCGAGATAATCTCATTGCATAGATCTACGCATTCGTCGCAAATGTAGACTCCTGGACCTGCGATAAGTTTTCTTACTTGTCGCTGGCTCTTCCCGCAGAAACTGCAGAGAAGATGCTCAGAACCTCCCGGCGACTTAGGCACCAAAGGACCCCCTACCTATGCTCAAGAATCTTGTCAATGATCCCGTATTCAAGCGACTCCTGGGCCGTCATAAAGTAGTCCCGCTCGGTGTCGCGCTCTACTTTCTCGATCGGCTGACCAGTATGTTTGGCCAGGATCTCGTCCAGCTTTCTACGCAGGTTGAGCGCTTCGCGAGCGTGGATCTCTATGGCAGTTGCCGGCCCTTCAAAGCCTCCCGATAACTGATGGATCAGTATCTTGGAATTCGGCAAGGCATAGCGTTTACCTTTAGCGCCTCCGGCCAAGAGTATGGCTGCCATGGACATGGCGATACCCACACAGATAGTCGAGACGTCCGGCTTGATGAACTGCATAGTGTCATAGATCGCAAGACCGGCATAGACGTTTCCGCCAGGGCTGTTGATATAAAGCGCGATGTCCTTGTCAGGGTCTTGCGACTCCAAGTGAAGAAGCTGCGCCACTACCAGATTTGCAATCTGATCTGTTATCGGTGTACCCAAGAAAATGATGCGTTCGTTGAGTAGCCGCGAGTAGATGTCAAACGCTCTCTCGCCGCGACTGGTCTGTTCGACGACCATCGGAATTAGCGGACTCACGGCCCCTCCTCTTTCCTTAAGCTTATTCCTCTTGCCCACCAGATTGCTCGGTGTCGGCAGCCTGCTCTGCCAAAACGTCACTGGCCGGAGCCTCCTGCGTGACAGTTTCGGCGTCGGTAGCCTCACCTGCCTGTGCGGTTACAGGGACGGCGTTCGCAACAATGAAGTCGGCCGCCTTGTCCCTCAGCAACTGTTCTCTAACAGACTCTATGCGCCCACTCCTGCGCAGTCTCTGCTCAAACGCTTTAGCATCAATTTTCGCCGCGGCGGCCATTTGCCCTACCATGGCGCTCACCTCTTCGTCTGTGGCCTCCAGACCCTCGGCCTTTGCCACCGCCTCCAGCACCAGATCAGTTTTCACGCTTTCCGCCGCCTGAGCCTCCATGTCTTTTAGAATCTGCTCTCTGGAGACCCCGGTAGCCTCAGAATAAGCCTCTACGGTGGCTCCCTGAGACTCTAGCGAGCGCTCAAAGTCGGCCATCATCTGCTCCGCCTGGTTCTTGATAACCACTTCGGGAATGTCAACTTCCGTGGCGTCCACAACTGCCTTGATGGCTCTCATCCGGAAACGCTGCTCGGCCGCCTGCTCTTTTGCCGCTTGGATGCGGCTTCTGATGGCCTGACGAAGCTCAAGGAGAGTCCCGTACTCACTTATCTCGGAAACCCACTGGTCGGTGAGAGGAGGAAGAACTTTCTCCTTGATGTCCTTTAGCTTGACCGTGAAATCTACCGTCTTCCCACGCAGATCTTCGGGAAACTCCTCGGGCAGAAGCACAGGAAACGTCTTCTCCTCGCCCGCATTCATCCCTATGAGTTTCTCTTCGACCTCAGGAATCATGCGGTTGGCGCCAATCTGGAACAGGTAGTCAACCGCCTCTAATTTGTCAACCTTCTTGCCGTCAAGAGTTGCAGACAAATCCACAGTTACAAAATCGCCCTGTTGTACAGGCCGCCCCTCGACCGGACGAAGCTCGGAGAAGGTATCCCGAAGACGATCCATCTGCTCGTCAACCTCACGGTCCTCGACCTCCACTGGATCCTTGGGAACCTCCACTCCCTTGTATGGACCCGGGGTGACCTCGGGCATAACAGTCAGAGTTGCAGTGAAGCCCAGCGGCTTATCCAGGCCGGGCATTTCGTCGCCGAGCTCTATTTCGGGTCTATCCACCGGTTCTAGACCCAGCTCGTCAACCGCTTTGGCCAGCCAACTGCCCATCGACTCTTCTACAGCATCCAGCAGTATGGCCTCGTCACCCAGACGTTGACGAACGATCGCCGCGGGCACCTTTCCCGGCCGAAAACCTGGGATTCTCGCCTCGCGGGACAGTTTCCTAAGCTGGGCGTTAAAGGCCTCTTGAAGCTCCTCGATTGAGACCTCCACCGTCAGTTTGACAGTGTTTCCGTCGCGCTCAGTGAGGGTTGTTTTCACGCTTATCCTTTCTCTGTTTCCCGGCCCTATCTCTTGGCCCCTAGACCCCGGCGCAGTTGGCCGTCCAAATGCGGGTGAGAGGACTCGAACCTCCACGCCACAAGGGCACATGATCCTAAGTCATGCGCGTCTGCCATTCCGCCACACCCGCAAAAATTGCGAGGGGTGAAGGACGGGACTCGAACCCGCGACCGCTGGGGCCACAACCCAGTGCTCTGCCAACTGAGCTACCTTCACCATGCCCCAAAAACGCAAGAAGCGCGTGTAGCAGTATATCCGCTTCACACGCAAGCGTCACGCCGCCCAAAGACCAAAACCCATACAGGCTCGGGGTCTTGTGCAAAAGGTTTGTGGTGGCAAGATAGCGGCAGTTACTAAAAACGCGCCTGGCAGGATTCGAACCTGCGGCCCACGGATTAGAAGTCCGTTGCTCTGTCCAGCTGAGCTACAGGCGCATGCCTTGCCGCCCGGAATCGCCCTAGAAGTAAGAGCGGGCGACGGGACTCGAACCCGCGACCAACGGCTTGGAAGGCCGATGCTCTACCACCTGAGCTACACCCGCCCAATACGGCCTACTCTCCCGAACAGACCGTGGTCGGGACGAGAGGATTTGAACCTCCGACCCCCTGCTCCCAAAGCAGGTGCGCTACCAGGCTGCGCCACGTCCCGACAGGGCTTGCATTTGTTCGGCTTCGGCTGCGAGAGTATACCGTATCCCGAAGTTTTCTTGGACCCGCTTTAGCCTGAGATTGAACGGGAAGCGTCCATTCTTAGTACACTATGCTTTGGCGTCTTGCACGCCCCAAGTTCGCAAGGAGAGACGAAATGAGAATACTTGTCACCGGAGGCGCTGGGTTTATTGGCTCCCACATTTGCGACAGACTCTTGTCCCTCGGTCAGACAGTAAGCGTGGTGGACAACCTCAGCACCGGCAAGCAGCACCATGTGCCAGAAGGGGTTGATTTTTATGAAATGGATATACGAGACCCTGACCTAGACAAGATCTTCGCCAACCACAAACCAGAGATAGTCATTCACCAGGCAGCCCATGCGAATGTCACGGAATCTGTGCGCAATCCTCTGTACAACGCAGAGGTAAACATACTGGGCACACTTAATTTGCTTGAATGCTGCGTCAGACATGAAGTTGAGCGCATAGTCTTTGCAAGTACCGGAGGGGCCCTCTACGGCGAGGCCTGCTATATCCCCGCAGACGAGGCGCACCCGGTCGACCCTGTTTCCCCCTATGGGGTGAGCAAATATGCTGTTGAGCATTACCTGTATATGTACCGACAGGTGCACGGGCTGGACTACGTAACTCTTCGCTATCCAAACGTTTACGGTCCGAGACAGGACCCTCACGGAGAGGCGGGCGTGGTCGCTATTTTCGCTCTCAAGCTTCTTAAGGGCGAACAGCCAATCATCTACGGTGATGGCACCAAGACACGGGACTATTGCTACGTGAGCGACATTGTAGACGCCAACATTCTCGCCCTAAACGGCCCCAGCGGAGGAATATACAATTTGGGCAGGGGCATTGAGGTAAGCGACCTGGAAATTTTTGAAACGGTGCGGGATGCAGTTGGAGTGGATATTGAGCCTATCTTCGCACCCGTACGCCCAGGCGAAGTCAACCATATCGCTCTGGACGCGCGCAAAGCCGAGCGAGAACTTGGCTGGCGCTGGAAGGTTGACCTAGTCGAGGGAGTAAACCAAACAGTGCAGTACTATCGACAATTGATTAACGGGGAGACGCAGTGAGCAAGAAAGAGCGCCGGGAACCTGACCAGCACGAAACGACAGTGGACGAAGAACAACAGCAACCACAACAGCCACAGCAAACGGCTGAGCCTGAGCGCAGTGAGCGCCAAGAGGGAGATTCCGTGGCTGCGCTCAAAGCTATCTTGTCCAAGGTGTCAGCTCTGCTTAAGCCTCTTCAGTTAACCCCGGAGGAGTCAATCAAGTTAGTGGAAGACCTGTACGCGAGTGTCCTGGCGATGGATCTCCAGCTCGCCGGGGAAACCGACGACAAGCGCAAGGCCTCTGTGCTTGCCCACATTGAGAATACTTCCATAACAAGAGAAGACGGGCGCATTGTCGTGACCTTCCCAACTGCCGCCACGAGTGCTGCCGGCCAGGCAGAGGCGTCGCAGGCAGAGGCGTCGCAGGCAGAGGCGGTGCAGGCAGATAGCGTCTCCCCCGATGGTAGCTCTCCTGCGAGCTCAGGGCCCAACCCACCTAAGGGCGAACAGTCGCAGGGATAAGAGAACAGCAGATCATACCGTATGGGAGAAAACGGGGGCGCCGCGGCAAACCGGCCGCGGCGCCCCCACCCCTCTAAGCCCTCTCAACTCTTCTAGACTTCCAAGACCCTGCGAGCTTACCCCCGGGCCCCCTCAAGTGCACGCTGACATGCGCATTCCGGCGCAAGCGACAAGCGCGGAATTACTTTGAACAACAACTCCCGCAGGCGCTCGTTGTTGGCCTGAAATACTTGGAGAACGTCATGGTGCGTAACGGCCTGCACAGACGGGTCATCGGCCAACCCTACATCGTAATCCGTAACCAGGGCCACGCTGGCGTAGCACATCTCGAGCTCTCGGGCCAAGTAGGCCTCCGGGTAGCCAGTCATGTTGATCACGTCCCACCCCATCGAGCTAAACCACTTGCTCTCCGCGCGTGTCGAAAACCGAGGCCCTTGTATTACAACCACCGTTCCGCCATCATGCACCGTAACCCCTATTTCACGAGCGGTGTCGACCAAGACTCGCCGTAGGTCGGGGCAGTACGGATCGGCCGAGGAGACGTGAGTGGTAATCGGTCCGTCATAGAAGGTGTCCCGCCGACCCCAGGTTCGATCAACAAACTGATCGACAACCACAAAATGGCCGGGAGCAATTTCCTTCTTTAGGCTTCCGGAGGCACAAGGCCCAATGATTCGCTTGACTCCAAGCTGCTTCATCCCCCACACATTTGCGCGGTAGTTGATCATATGCGGAGGGAATTGGTGCCGTCGGCCGTGGCGCGGCAGAAAAGCCACTCTTACCCCTCCAATAGCGCCAAGGAAGTAGCTATCGCTTGGATGTCCATACGGGGTCTCGATGGTTACCTCTTCCACCTCGTCAAGAAACGAGTAAAAACCCGATCCGCCAAATACACCGATATCAGCTCTTGCCTCCATGCTCATCCTTTCGTCTCTGTATTGTCAGCCTTGTCCTCCGAAGCGTTTTCCTTTTCTTCCGTGCGCTCGCCCGCTTGCTTTTCGACCACAGCCGCGTAAGCCAACTGCAGCTGAGCCAAGACGTGACGACGAGGAACAGTCTCCTCCCTAGAACACACTCTCTCAACTACCTCAAGAAGGCTCTTGTACGCGTCAATCGCCAGCTGAGCCTCTTGCAGATTAATGGCCTTCCCTTGTGTATCCCCAACAATCCCCAGACGCAGCAAGGCTAGATCCGAAAGTGAGTGCATCATTAGAAACAGGTGATCGCTCACGGGCAGACCGCGAATCTTCTCTTCGAAGGTCTCCTTCTTTTCTTCCTCCTGCTGCATAGCGTGTTGCCACCTCCTCGCTAGCCCTGTCTTTGTCGCAGCTTAGGATAATGCCCGCTGTTAGAATGTTCTACGGAGAACGTAGGCCAAAACGACGGGAAAGCCGCACGCGGTTGAACCTAAAGTCGCCACCAGAACAACCTGGTTTTGACCCCGACGCCACATTAGTGGACCGAGCCCGTCGGGGAGATAGAGACGCCACCGCCGAACTCTATCGGCAGTATGAGCGCCAAGCCTACAACCTAGCCCTTCGCTTGTTGGGAAACTCGTGGGACGCAGCTGACGTTACCCAGGAGGCCTTTATAAAAGCCTTCCGAAGCCTTGAGCACTTTAAAGGAGAAGCTCGTTTTAGCACGTGGTTACACCGAATCGTAGTGAATGCGGCATACGACCATTTGCGGCGCCAGAGGCCGGAGCCTGCCGACGCAGAGATGATGGAACAGCTAACGCGACCGGCGAGTGGGACGCACGTTGTCGGGGGCGAGAACTTAAGAGACCTTGAAGAAGCGAGCGACGAGCTCTCCCCGCCCGTAAAACAAGCCTTGCTGGCGCTGGCCCCCGGATTCCGCCTCGCCGTCGTTCTTTGTGACTTGCTTGGTTTTTCTTATGCCGAGGCTGCTGAGATATTGGGAGTCCGGGAAGGCACCATTAAGTCGCGCATTTTCCGAGCGCGCGAAGCTCTGGCAGCGGCTCTTAGGGAAGCAGGTTTTGAGGAGACCGGATAACAGCCGCTCGACATATAGTTCGCTGGGAAACCAGAAACCGCCCGCGGGCGTCAAATTGACAGGCAAAGCAGAGGAAGTACGGTGACTTTCGAAAAGAACAACCGAGACAAGGAGCGCAAGAGCGAGGCAAAGGCTCACATTTTGCCCGAAGAGCATGTTGACCAGTGGCAAGAGGTTGCCGTCGATTACCTCGACGGACGCCTCGACCCAGCTACTACGGCAGATGTGGAGGCTCACCTGCTTTCGTGTCCGGACTGCGCACGTCGCCTGGATGAGCAGCGCAGATTGGTCAACCGACTTCGGCAAGTGCCTGCTGCAGAGCCGCCTGTCTGGCTGGAGGAGGCCGTCCTTAAGCAGGTTCTGCTAACACCGGCGCTTGAACAACAGGTCAAACCTGCACGGGCAAAGGAGCCCGCCTGGACTCGTTTTTGGAGAGGGACCCTTCGGCCGTGGGCTCCAGCTGCCATAGCGGTGGCCGCTATTCTCGTGGGCATCGTGAGCTACGGGATCCTGCAAGGGACGGCTCAGGAAACAGTCTCTCGCTTTGCGCAGGAGGCCGCGCCTTCGGGGTCAGAGCAAGTAGCGTCCTCGCTGGCGGTCTCCCAAAGCGACCAGGCGGCTGGAACCAGCATCAAAGCAGCGGCACCAGGAACTTCCGGGCAGGAAGACACCTCTGCCGGAATTCTCGCAGGTCAGGAACCGCAAGTAACTACCACGGCTGTCGCGGCCACAGCAACCGCCTCGAGCTTGTCCACCGATGCGACCTCAGCATCCGTGTCGGCCCCAACCATGTACACGACCGAAGAGCCGAGAGTCGACAAGGTGACTGTAGAAAACAAGAGCCGGATCGTCGAGACACTTCAGTTAGCCGACATCCCTGCGCACTTTGTCTACACGAGCACCTCTCTTGAAGAAACAGCAATCCAGCGCAAAGCCTGGGCCGTGGCGACGCAGTTTTCCAGCCTAACCGGTCTTGAGCCGCTTGCGGTCTCGCTTTCCCCCAGCGGACCCACTCTGGCGGCATATCTTCCTAGGGACGACGCGGCGCCGTTTGTCGACCTGCTGCTTTCCATTGGAGCCTCGCTTGAGCTATCACTCAGCTTGGAGTTTCAACCCCCAGAAACCCAGAGCGAAGCCTACAACACCATAATGGAGCATAAGGCTGACCTGGCAGAGCTTGTGGCGCGACGTGCTCCCTCGCCTGGAATCTCGGGATGGACGTTTACTACCTCAACTTCAATAGCCCCCGAGCAGCGTCAGGCCGACGCCCTCGTGATTATCTTTGTAAGGCAATAAGAGCATGTAGTCGGGGTGCCGGGATTTGAACCCGGGACCTCATCGTCCCGAACGATGCGCGCTACCAGGCTGCGCTACACCCCGCAGCCGATCACCCTCACCAGCGACCAGCTAACAGTGCGCTATTGTATACCATGGCGGTGCCTGAAGTGAGAGTCATTTACAGAAACGACTAAACGGGCAGGCCGCACACTGTGGGCCAGTATTGGGCAGATATTTCCCTTCCTTTATCTCCGAGAGCACCCGAGAGAGCTGTTCCTCAAGCTCGTCAGTCTGGCCAGGGTTGTAGGTACTGACTACTGGGTCACACGCCTGCTCGAGAAACAAAAAGATCATCTTCACCTGCGGAGCCCCTGCTTTGAGAGCAGCAAGCGAATAGATGGTTCCCTGCATCTCGTAGTGTTCCATCAGGTCAAAAGACGACCGGCCGTCAAGACGGTTCGTCTTGTAATCCACTACATACCAGCAATCCGAGCTACGGCCCAAAAGATCGATAACTCCCGAAACAAGAATTCCTTCGTGCTCAAAGGCAAACGGAGCTTCTCGCGAGCAAGGGAGGCCAGCCACCCACTCCCGCACTGGTGACTCCCAGAACGCACGGGTAAGCACAAACGCTCTTTCAACGTCGCTTTCGCCAACCGGGCCGCCAAACTGCGAAAGCCAGGCCCGCACTGCTTCTTCCATCAGGTCCAGAGGGGGTGGCGCAGCTTGGTCCCCGAACCGCTGCAGGAGCGCGTGCACCAATAACCCTGTGGCCACGCCAGACTGACTTTCCAGTCTGTCTGCGCGATCATCCGGCGCCAGCACACTACTTTCGTCTCGCTCAACGAGGGAAGCAGAGACCTGCTGTAGCCCCGCAAGCCCGAGCACGCGCTCAAGATAGAACCATCGAGGACAAGTTTGATAAAGGGCAAGAGCAGAGAAGCTTATCTGGCGGGGGTGCACAACTTCTGGCACCGGCTCAAGCATGAGTGGAACCTCTACTCTGTCAGCAGCCTTCGCCTCACCCTGAACATGAGCAGAATCGCTCACACCTGCTGGCTCCACCTGCCGCACCAGCGCTATACGCACAGGCGGATCTTCCAACACCAACGGTTCTGTGAGGTCATCTAAGCCACTAACCCCGAGAGCTTCCAAAACGCCTTGGATGCGTCCTCTCCTTCTACCACCGGTGTCTACCGCGCCCACCAATATGAGGTGTTCCTTGGCCCGAGTCATCGCCACGTAAAGCAGGCGTATGTCCTCCTCAGCTTCCCGTTGCCTGTTGTCGTCCTCTATTTCTGCGCCCGGGCCCCAGCAGGGGTCGCATGGTTCATTCTTGTCGTTGTGGGCCTTCCGCTTGAAGACAGCCATGCGGCCATCATCACCAACAGCAAAGCACCCGGCACGCTGTCGGCGGCGGGTAGAGCCCAAACCCCCCACTACAACGCAAGGAAACTCGAGACCCTTTGCCTGATGCACTGTACTTACTTGGATAACGTTCTCGCCCTTGCCCAGAGTGGGCGCCTCAGGCTCTTTGTCTTCGGTCTCCGCCCGAGCTTTGAGCACCATCACAAACCCAGCAAGGTCTGGGCCCTCCAGCGACTCATACTCATCAGCGATGCGCATCAGCTTGCGGAGGTTCGCAAAGCGTCGCTTGCCGTCGCGACCCGCAAGCAAGTAAAGGTCGTAGTCAAAGACGTTAACGATTTGTTCTATCAGACTGGCGATGCTAACTCGGGCAACTCGGCTTCTAAGCTCGTGGTAGCGTTCCACCAGAACGGCCAAGCGTTTAGCGTCCTCTTCAGGCAATCCACACGCGCTGCCGTCTATGGCCAACGCAGATACCAGACTCCACAGGGACACGGGTTCGCCAGCGTCCTTCCTTGCGCTCGCACGCTCATGACCCAAGAGAAACAGGGCATCATCCGTCAAACCCACCAAAGGCGAGCGAAGGACCGCGGCTAAGGCTAGATCATCATGGCAGTTCACAAGAAGCCGGAGAAAGCAGACCATGTCTAGTATTTCCGGCCGCGAATAAAAACGTCTTCCGCGGGTGACATAGACGGGCAATCCCCGAGCCAGCAGAGCCTGCTGGTAGACCTCAACGCTGGTGTAAGCAGGCAAGAGCACCGCTATGTCAGCGTACTGCCACCCCTCCTGCGTCACCAACTCCTCTACCCGTTGAGCGATGACTTGGGCCTCGGCCTCCTGGATGGATAGGCTCTGAACGCCCTCTTCCTCAGACTCGATCTCACTTCCTCCGTTAGCCAGACGGCTCGCAAGAAGAATCTCCACCGGTCTACCGACCTTGTCCACGTCGGCTTCATTAGGTCTGCGCAGGGGAACATAATCCGACTCGTCTCCCGAGTTGGCCCCGAAGAAACCTGGGGAGGAGAACACTTTGTTCACAAACGCAAGAATCTGAGCGGTACTGCGGTAGTTTTCATCAAGAGTCACGACAGCTTGGTCGTCCCCGCCACTGTCGCCCATCTCAAAGAGTCTGCGCCGCCGCCTGAAGACCGTCACGTCAGCCCCGCGGAAGCGATAGATGCTTTGTCGTTCGTCCCCCACCAGGATAATGCGACTAGCCCCCAGGCCCTCCAGAATCCCGCACTGAAGCTCATTGGTGTCTTGAAACTCGTCGACAAGCACCACCCCGCCGGGCAGTAGCGGACCCGGCACTGCCCCTTGGTTTACCAATTCCACTAACCTTCTCGCGTAGAGCTCCAAGTCGTTGAAATCAAGAACTCCCCGCGTCCGCTTAAGCGCCTGATAATGCTCGTGCAAGTGACCAAGAAAACGGTTCATAACTTCCACCACCGGCTGGAGACTATGCTGAGCCAGAGCGCAGCGATACACAAAGAGAGCCTCGCGTACGGGACCGAAGAAATGCTCAGCGGACGGGGTCCGGCGGGACGGGTAAAAACGGCCTGCCGTAATCAGCGCATCGTCTGGATCCTCCTGGTGAGGCGGCTCAGCCAGCCAGGACAGACATTCCCGCAGAGTAGCAAGGTCTTTGGCCAAGTACGAGCCCTCTCTTGCGGCCTGTTGCAGCGATAAAGCTTCTTCTAAGGCAGCGGCCAACCTTGCTTTGGCGTCGCTAATGTTTGTCTGCGATGGAAAAACTAGCTTTGGACTTTCGTTCCCCAGAGTTCGTAGACGGTCATACAAGTAAGGTGCTTCGCGCTCGAAGACATGAGCTTCCCGGGCAAGCAAATCCAGCGTTTCCTGATCGGCCTCAGCAACTAGCTGGTCCCAGGCGGCTCGTTGGGCCCTTTCCTTAAGAACGGCCGCTCCCTGCTCGTCTGCCACCGACCAATGAGGATCCACTTCCAGGATAAGGGCGTATTCCCGCACCAGCTTGTGACACAGGCTGTGAATAGTCCCAATGGTGGCAGCGTCAAGATCGCGAGCAAGATCGTGACGTCCCAATTTAACTAGTTCCTGGCGCGCCCGGGCCGCAATCTCCGCGGCCGCTGCCCGCGTGAAGGTCACCGCGACGAGCTTCTCTGGGGAAATACCGTCCTCAGCCAGCGCTCTTACTAGATGAGCTACGAGCAGCCGAGTCTTGCCGCTTCCTGCTCCAGCAGAAACAAGCAACCGTGAGTGAGGCGCAAGCAGAGCCTTGCGCTGAGCTTTTGATAGCTGCCCTGCCACTGCTTCCGTGATCACCTTGGCACCTCTTTGCGCGCCCGACAGACCACTCCTAAGGCGCACCAACTTGGGCAGTCGCGGTCACTTGGGGGGCTGATACACCCAGCCCGTATACCGTCCACGGCCTCCCGGGAAACGTCCCTGGCATTCTGCAAGAGAGCCTCCCATTCCTCGTCGTCCAAGACCCTAAGCCCCATGGCTGGATCGACGAGAGTGCCCTCCCAGTTTCGACGCACCACCCCGACAAACTTCCCCTCCCGCGGGGACACATACGCGCCGCCCGCTAACGGAATGGCGTGCTTCTCGACAGCCAACGCAGCAAGGTAGAGGGGCAACTGTAGACCGTCTTTGGTTCCTAGAGCAGAGGCTTTGGGGACGGTGCCGCTCTTGTAGTCAACCAAGAACAAGGCCCCGTCGGGACTAACATCGATGCGATCCACCCGACCGCGTACTCGGATACCATCAATCTCGACTCCTCGCCCAGCCCCGAGTGAATATTCGGTCGCCTCCACCCGAAACTCCCTGGATAGCCGCGCCTCCAAATTCAACTGGAGACGGGCTAGCACCCTCACTCTAGCCATTCCAAGTCGGTGAGAAGGCAAACTCCAGGACCAAGCTTCTTGTTCAGCAATCTCTCCCAAGGCAATCTCCACCAATTGATTTGCCTTAGGGAGCGCCTCCATGGTCAGCGGAAGCATTCCCCTATCAGCCAGCACCCGATACACGCGGCTTAGAACAGCATGTAACGCCTCCCCTACACCCCGCTCATCAAATTCTTGCTCCTCCATCTCCTCAAGACCCATCACTTGCTGCCCAAACCAACGAAACGGGCACTGTAGATATGTCTCAAGCTCAGACGGACTAAAGTCTCTCTTCTTGGCTAGTCGTCGGAGTACAACCGGAGACCTAAGACATGGACGCTGTTCCGCTCGCAATAACAGGCTGCTCTGCGCTATACAATCGCTCCCGATCTTTGGCAAGAGTCGGCTGATTTTAGGGTGTTCCTGCGCTGCTTGCAGCTTTTCTAGTCCTGCTTCCGCTACCAGCGCCCGCAGAAAGTGGCGCAAAGAAGGCGCCCGGCCTGGAACGAAAACCTGGTCGGCCAGCGTACGCCGCACAACTTGGTCGTCGCGCACCCCAAGAAGATTTTTGGCCTCAATCCAGAACCGCGAGATTTCGCAGGGATCGCCACCATCATCGGTATCTCTGGCGCTCAAGACTAGTACCTGCCACGCCCGCGATATGGTTAAAGCGAAAAGTGCATCTTCGCGGGTTTCCTCGGGAGCAAAGGCAGGCCAGCCCAAGTTTTCCATCTCCCTTTGCTGTCCCTTGCTAAGCAGAGAAAGGCTTGTCCTGGTGCGGGGAAACTCGCCTTCCACGAGCCCAAGCACAAGCACCGCCGCAAAGCGCCGAGCCCGTGCCCGCTCAGCACTTAGGACCCAGACTGCCTCCCTGCGCAGACCCGGAGACGCAACGCCTACGGGGACTTCTCTTAGGAACGTAATCGCATCGTCAGGGGTAATGGGCACAAGGCCGTGGGCGTCAAGACTAGAAAGAAAGAGCATTCCCTCGATTGCCCCGAGCAGAGCGCGCAAGGCGGCAGGCTCCTCGCGCGCCTCTCCCTCGGCCTGCACGCCCTCCGCCGTTGCCACCTCAAACATATGTGTTGCCAGCCGAGCAGCTGCTTGCCAGTCAAAGCTGGGAGCGTCCTCCTGTCCCGCTACCGATAATAGGCTCAAAACCCGTTCCAGGTCGCTAATTCCCTGCTGCTTGGCCTGCGCAACTAGGGCAGCAAACCCTCTGGCGCCTGCTTTCCTATATTTGACTTCCACCAAGTCCACCAACTCCGGAGACAACCCACTGTAGGGGCTGCGCATAAAGCTTAGTAACGCTTCGGCATCCTGCTCAGCGACCGCCCGAGCAGCAGCAAAAAAAGCTTGTCCAATCGCCGTTTGCCCAAGAGATACAGATTGATCAACTTGGTAAGGAATGTGGCACGACTCAAAAACCTGCCCGAGAAGCCGCCTCCACTCTTCGACCCGCCGAACCACAACAGCGATGTCGCTAGGGCGGAATCCCCTATGCAAGAGCTCAGCTACCTGTTCGGCTGCTGCCTCGGCCTCGGCTTGACGGCCGGAGGAGAGCAGGAACCTGACTCCCTCAGCAAGGTCCCCGCCAACCGACACAGGGGCTGGTCCAGGTTCGTCCGTCACGACTGCTGGCTTGCCAGAAAAGTGACGCTCCAAATACGCGATGGCTGGCGACGAGTAAGCCTGATCGCGGCGCCCTACCTCCACAATGTGCTTTGCCCTTTTTTGCCAAAAAGAGATCTCGCTCTTGGGAGACAACTCGATCATCTTGCTCTCGTCATGTGGCATAACCAGCACAACTTCTACCCGGCTGGCAAGAGCCTCGACCAGCTTCCTTTGCGCGGGCGTGAAGGACGTGAAGCCGTAAAATCCCACCGGACGGTCCCATGCTTGTACCCGCTCAATCGCCTCCAAGACGGACCCAGAGCGGTCTCTTACCCCCAGCTGTTCACAGACGCCGCGGTACATCTTGGCCAAGCGGCTAAGGTCCAAGGCGAAATCGCCGTAGTGCATGGATTGCTTACCCCAACGCTCTAGAAAAGTCTCAATCTCACCCCAGCCATGACCTACTGCCGCGAGTTGTTCAAGCAACTGGGCCAGCCTACTTGCCAGGTAGGGCCGGATGACTCCCTTGTTGAACAAGCGAAAGCCACCGCTACGGAGAATGCGAGCCACAATGACAGCGCGCTCAAACTCACTTAGGTGTTTAACCGGGGCCCTAAGAATCAGGCGCACCAGCCCATCAAGAGTCGTGGCCAGATCAGCCCCCAAGACGGCCCCCGTGCGCATCACCATCTCGGATGAAAGATCTTGGGCAGCAGGCAAATTGGGGGCGACAATCACCGGCTGTTGGTCCAATCTCTCTCTCCACCAACGGAGAAGCAAGCCCATCTTGCCCGCATTGGGAGGACCTAGAATAAGAGTGAGGCCACCTGCCTGCTCGGACCCAGCGAAGATTGGGCCGGAGCCAGACGCCACTATGTCTGCACCATATTGCGGCGCTACTATTTCTTTCATGCAGACTATTCTAGGACGCGGACCGGACAGAAGTTTTGCTTCTTGGCTGACACGATGAGTCGGGACAAAGACAAGACAATCCGACAGCTCTCTCTGCTTGCGTTTTTGCTCTCCCGTAAGCGTCCCGTCACTGCGCGCGAAATCCATGAGCAAGTAGAGGGCTACGGCCAAATGAGCGATGAAACCTTTACCCGGCGCTTTCACGCAGATCGATCCGACCTCGAGCGAGTGGGAATCTTGATCGATGTGCTGCAAAGTTCTGAGCTGTCGGACACAGGCGAAAGCCCCTTGTACTTTCTTCCCGAAGAAAACTTTCGCCTCCCAGAGGTGACTTTCACTGCCGAGGAAGCCCGCCTCTTGGGGTTTGTTCTTGCCGCTCTAGAGGGTCGCTTCGCTTATAGTCGCCCGCTGCGGATGGCGCTTACCGCCCTGCTGGGAGGGGAGACACACCAGTTGAGCGACGAGCTACAGCGTCTTCCCATCATGATAGAACCCGACGTTGACGCTCTTATGGCCGGAAGTCGCCTAGCCCGTTTGGAGGAAGCAGTAAGTCGCCACAAGACTGTTTGCTTTTCTTACATCTCGGCAAACGGAGCAAAACTCGACCGCACGGTTGACCCCTACAGCCTGTTTCAATTTCGCAGCCACTGGTACGTGGTGGGGCGCGATCATCTCCGTAATGACGTCCGCATATTTCGCGTGGGACGAATTAAAGGACCAGTGCGCTATGCCACCGAGAAGTCAAGAGACTTTGATATTCCTAGCGACTATGACCCTGATCAATACCGGGCCCGTCCTCCTTGGCTCCTCGGCCCCATCTCTGGAGAGGCCGTTGTGCGGGTAGGAGAGGACCGGGCGTGGCTGGTTAAGAGACTACAGCCACACGTGATCTGGGTAGGCGACGACTCACAAGGGGCAAGCCTTTTCCGCGTTCCCTTCGCCGACAAGAAAGTTTTGCTCTCATGGCTTGTAAGCATTGGCGGGAAGGAGACTGCGCTTGACCCTCCCTCGCTTCGGACGGAGCTGCTTGACCTGCTAGAAGCAGTGCAGCGCGCTCACAGCGAGCCTGCCCAAGAACCCAGTGAGCTAGAGGTACGCCGTCTTCGGAAAGCGGAGACGCCGCCGGGAGATTTCCCAATCGCGGCAGAGCGGCTCGCCCGAGCGCTCAACCTGCTCACGTATTTGGTGCGTCCCGGCCAGCCCTCGTTTTTGCCCTGGGAGGCGTTCAAGCAAGATTTGGGGCTCTCCCCACAAGAAGTTCAAGAGGACGTGGGAGTAATCAACCTAGTGAACTTTGGTGGAGGAACCTACGCTCTTACGGCGGACGTGAAGCCAGACGGGGTGATGGTAATAAGAGACGTAATGGCTGACACTTTTGCCCGTCCCTGTCGCCTTTCGCCAACAATGGCCAAAGCTTTGCTCCTCGCCTTGGACCTGGTGGGAGAAACTCTAGCTGCAGAAGCGTCTCCGGAGGCCCTGGACTCTCTGAGACGTAAGGTGGCGGCGCTTGTCCCCGACTGCCCCGGGCAAGTCGCCATAGACGAGTTCCCGATGCCGGACTCCAACGTCCTACGAACTTTGGATAAAGCCATCTGCGACCGCACAGTAGTTGAGATTGAGTATTTTCACCCCTACCGCCAGGAGCTAGCTATTCGCGAGATAGAACCGTATCTACTTTTCCACTGCCCCCAAGGTTGGTACTTGGCTGCCTACTGTCTGCGGGCCGCGAGTCAGCGCACTTTTAAGCTGGAGCGCATTCGAACCGCCCGGCTAACCGGCAAGGCATTCACTCCCCGCCCTGAGATCGACCTGAGGCTCCCCCGGGCCGGACGAGCATTTTCGTCGGATAAGGTAGCCACCTGGGCCACTCTTCGTTTTCACCCGCGCTGGCAAACTGAGCTGGAGGATCGGGTGGGCGAATACGTCGTGTGCCAGGATGGCTGGTTAAGAGTCCGTATCCCCTATGCAAGCGAAGAATGGGTCGTGCGTGAAACAGTACAGTACCTAGGAGACGCCGTACTTGAGAAGCCAGCCCACCTTCGCACCAAGGTAAGCGAGCTGGCTCAGACCCTCACGGACCACTACCGAAGCCAGCCACCCGCTTCTTTTGAGGAGATCGTGTGAAGTTCGTCCTGAGATGGCTTACAAACGGAATAGCCTTTTATCTAGCCGTATACCTAGTTGACTCTGTAGCCAAGGGAAGATTTCGCATCGAAGCCGTGTGGGTGGCTATTGTGCTTGCGGCTGTGCTTGCCCTGCCCAATAGCTTTGTACGTCCGTTTCGCGCCACCCGCCGCCACCTCTTGTCAGCTACGCTCGAAGTCTTGACCCCGATCGCTCTAAACACGCTTTTGCTTTACGTGTTCATCTGGGCTCAAGCTCCTCTCGAGGCCACAAATCCTCTGTGGGTTATTCTGGTTGCGGCGTTTCTGACCTTGCTCGCAGGCGTTCTTAACTGGCTGATCGGTTTTAGAAAAAAGCAACCTCCACGCATTGTTACGCGCGTCTCAGCCTTGGCGCGCAGAGTCACCGACAAAACCAAGAGCTCGTAAGCTCACAAAGAAACTCGGGGTGTTTGAGCTTGAACCCGCCCCTGCGCCCTGCCGCGGAACCTAGTCGATGAGGGGCACCTCGTGGCCGTGAGCTTGTAGCAGCAAGCGAAAATCGTGAGGATTGTGAGCCATCAAAGTAGCCTCCGCGAGGTCTATCAGCCCCTTTTCGTACAGGCCGAGCAAGCTCTGATCAAACGTTTGCATTCCGTAATACTCGCCCTCTTGAATGGCGACGCGAATATTTGGCGTTTGGGTAGGATCGAGGATCATATCGCGGATGCGCGCCGTCATAACCATGACCTCTACCGCAGGAACCCGCCCGCGTCCATCCGCCCGTGTAAGCAGACGCTGCGAGATTACTCCGCGCAAGCACCCGGCAAGCATTATCCGTACCTGCTTTTGTTGGTAAAGAGGAAAGAAGTCGATAATCCGGTTTACGGTCTCGGTGGCGTCAATAGTGTGCAGAGTGCTTAGAACAAAGTGGCCCGTCTGAGCGGCCGTCAGCGCGGTGCGGACTGTCTCCTGATCCCTCATTTCCCCGATCAAGATGATGTCCGGATCCTGCCGTAGGACATACTTGAGAGCAGAAGCGTAGCTCTCAGTGTCAAGGCCCACCTCTCGCTGGTTGATGATGCACTTGTCATCCCTGTGGATGATCTCAATGGGATCCTCAATCGTGACGATGTGCTTGCGCAGATGGTGGTTTATGTGATCAATCATCGCCGCAAGGGTAGTGGTCTTACCTGATCCAGTAGCCCCTGTAACCAGAACCATGCCCCGAGGCTCGAGTGCTAGCTTCTGTACAATCGGAGGCAAGTTAAGGCTGCTGAATTCGGGAACTTCAGTGACCACATGGCGTATAGCAAGCGAAATGGCGCCCCGCTGACGAAAAACGTTAACCCGAAAGCGACCCAGATCTGGTTTGCCGAATGCAAAATCAATCTCGTTTGTCTCGCTAAACCTTCTGATCTGCTTTTCGGTCATTATGGCGGCCGCAAAATCCTTCGTGTCGTCCGGAGAAAGCGGCGGACCACCCAGGCTCCGAAGCTCTCCGTCCACACGAACCATGGGGGGCGACCCTACTTTCAAGTGCAGGTCGGAGGCTCCCGCCTTCACCATCTGAGCCAGCAATTCTTCTATGTTGCCCATCGCTCTTCTACGTTGTCCGGCGCGTTACTCTTCACCTAGAGTTTGCCATTCCAGTAGGGCTTGATTTCCTCCAAAGCCTCACGGACATCAGCTTTCTCGTCTGGACTAACGTGCGGCTCAAATACCGGCTTCTCGCCAAGAACTCCCCTCAGAGTGGCGACCACCGAAGCCACCATCATCTCTGGAACATAACCGCCTTCGAGAAAGAAAAGCGGGCCGGCTGCGCCCAGCTCGTCGCACAGGTCGCGCAGGGTGGCTGCCATCCACTGAAAAGCCTCCTGGGAGAAAGTAAGTCCTCCCAACGGGTCTCCCCGCTGCGTGTCGTAACCAGCCGATACTAAGACTAACTGCGGGCCAAAAGCCCTGGCCAGCGGAACCACAAGCTGATCAAACATCATCCGGACGGCTCCGTCCCCGCATCCACGCTGTAGAGGAATATTGACCGTGTATCCTCGACCCGGCCCACTGCCCACCTCTCGGGTCATGCCAGTGCCCGGATAGTGTCCAGCCATATGAGTGCTTACGAAAAGCACCCGCGGATCGCTATAAAACGCATCTTGTGTGCCATTGCCATGATGAACGTCCCAATCAAAGATAAAGACTCGCTCCAGCCCACGCTGCTCGATAGCATGCAGCGCAGCCACAGCAATATTGTTAAACAGGCAAAAGCCCATTCCACGGGAACGGCACGCATGATGTCCCGGGGGACGTACCAACATGAAAGCTCGCTGCCCCTTCTCCAGAACCTGGTCTACTGCCTCAAGACCCGCCCCAGCAGCACGGAGCGCCGCTTCATAAGAATCAGGGGAAACCACGGTGTCCCAGTCGAGACGGCCTCCACCACTCTCCGCCAGTCTTCGCACAGAATCAATATAGCTCTCATCGTGTACTCTCGCGATCGCTTCTAGCGGCGCCGCGCCGGGCTTAATCCATTCCAAATCAAGCCCGCTTGACTCAAGGGCTTGCCTGGCAGCCACCAATCGGCGCTTGTTTTCCGGATGATCACCGGTTTCGTGTTGTAAGAACAAGGGATGAAAATAAACTGCGATCTTTTCCATTGCCGTTCCTACGCCTACTCAATGATGCGGCAGGCTCCATAGTAGCTCTTGGTCCAAACTTCGGTGATGCGCACATCCTTGCCGCGTCCGGCTGCATGGACCATCTCACCATTGCCTATGTAGATTCCCACGTGGCTGATAGGGTCATAGAAAAACACAAGATCTCCTGGCCTAAGCTCACTCCGTGACACGGGCCTTCCGCAGGAATACTGCATGCGACTCGAGTGCGGCAGGCTTATGCCCACCTGCTTGTAAACGTACATTACAAAACCAGAACAGTCAAAACCGCTCGGGCTTGCCCCTCCCCACACGTAAGGGCACCCTAAGTATTTAAGAGCAATCGAGACAACATCGCTCGCGCTGGCCCCCTCAGGGACAGACACGCTTGCAGTCTTGGAAACGCCCTCCTTGACCGCTTCCTTGGTGCTTACTTGGCTTGACTTCTTGGCTTGAGCAGCCTTCTGAGCCGCCTCTTTTTTCTTCCTCTCTTCCTCGGCCTTTTTCCGTGCCTCTTCCGCCCGTTTCTTGGCTTCGGCAGCTAACCGCGCCTGTCTCTCGGCTTCCTCTTTTTCCAGCTTAGCGATCTGCGCTTCTTTCCCGGCTAAAGCCTTTTCCGTGGCTGCTATCTGCTCCTCAACTTTGGCCCGAGCTACCTTGACCTGAGCAGCTAGCTTCTGCTCCTCCTCGAGCCGCTCAGCTAGTGCAGCCTTTTCCTCCGCCACCCGAGCCCGGTAAGACTGTACCTGCTTGATGATCTCTACGTCTTGCGCGCTTAAACGCTCGAGCAGCTCAATATTGCTTACCAGCTCAGAGAAAGAACTTGCATTTAGCAGAACGTCCAAAAAGGTGGGCCGCCCCTGCTTGTATATTGCGACTAGACGCTCCTCAAGCGCCCCCACCGCTGTGTTGAGGTCGGCCTCCGCCTTGGATAACTGTTTCTGGGTAGCCTCGATGGCAGACTTGGTCTCAGCAAGTTTGGCTCGGGCATAGTTGTAGTCTTCGACGAGAGCGTCCAACTTCTGGTTAAGCTCATCGATTTGCTCTCGAAGAGCCTCGGCCTCGTTCTTAGCCTTGGTGATGGCAGGCGGCTCAGCTTGGGCTACCCCGCCTATAGCAAAGCCCAAGAACAGGAACAAGATTAGAGCCGCGACGATGCGCCGCCCAGTGCTATTCGAATCTCTGCCTATGATTGTTACCTCCCTGGATGTGTCCAGACCGCTATTCTCTGGCCAGATAAGATTCTATTCCTTGGACTAGAGCAAGCGCTTCCCGTTCAATCACATCCTGGTCAACCAGAGATCGACCCTCCTCCGGATGGCTCATGTAGCCGGGTTCCACCATCACGGACAGCGGCTTCACTTCCCGCAAGCAAGCATAATTTCGCCCGTGGGTGTGAAGATCCACTCGCCCCAGCCCGCGCACTAGCGCATCCACCAGATAGCCTGCCAGCCTCTTGCCTGCTGCGGAGCGATAGAAACGATTGGCGAAGAAATACGTGGCCGCGCCCTGAGCCTTGGGACTCCAGTGCCAGCTGTGGTGAATGCACAGATGAATGTCAGGTTGCCAAGCGTTAGCCATTTCGGTTCGCTCATAAAGCGGAATCGCGACATCCCTCTCACGAACCAAATAGACCTCTGCACCCTTTTGGCGGAGCAGCTGGGCAAGCCTCCGAGCAAGAGCCAGATTTATATCCTTCTCCGGCGTGCCCAAAACTGCACCATGCCCCAAGTCTTGCCCGCCATGGGCTGGGTCAATGCTGATCCTCAGGTCTGGCAGTCGCCGCAAGGGAACGTAGCCATTCATGCGATCGGGGATGATTACCCTGTTAGATCCCTCAGACTCCTTGTGTAAAAGACGGAGGCGTTCCAACGTACTTTCGCCCACAATGCCGTCTACGTTTAGCCCAGCGTTGCGCTGAAACTCGACAACGGCTTCTTCAAGAGCTGGGGTGAAGATCCCGTCGATGGGTCCGCAATCAAATCCGAACTCATCTAGACGTCGCTGTAGATAAAGCACATCGTCGCCACGCATGTACGGAATGCGCAGATACAGCAACCGGTCGCCGGGCTTGAAACCAGCCTCCACCAGCTCGGTCCACGTATTCTCGTCAACAACTCCGTCAGCGTAAAGCAGACGCTGCTGCTGGAAAGCGCGCACTGCCTGCTCAGTATGCGGGCCAAACACGCCATCCGCGCCCTCGCGCCCCAGAAAATAGCCCAGGGCCGCAAGGCGCGTCTGGATGTCCACAACTTGCTTTCCTCTGTCGCCTCTTCTGACCGGTCGCATTCTGTCATTATACTCAGGACGATGGAGAGTTCTGGCCGACAGCAGGAGCTGCACCGCCTGAGACGCGATAACCGCGTCCTTGCCCTGTTGGCTTCTGTTGTATGGGCAGGTGCTGCCGCGCTTGGCTTGCTAAACGTATATGTTCATCCACCGACGATCGCTTCCTCTTTGATGCCGACAACGACAGCATCCTCGCTCCCGCCCACCACTCCGTACAACGTAGGCAGTACTTTAGTCACCACCCCAGTCACTACCTCCTCCGAGAGCCAAAATCCTGCTGAAAGTCGAGATAACAGGGAGAAAACCGACCAACCCGACCAGAACACCCAAACGGCGACAACCGAGGCCGTCGCCAAGACCACACTCGCCGCCAAGCCGCTACCCGACAAGGACACCCTGGACCCGCCCCCGCTCATCATCGCCGCTGGCGGGGATGTCCTGGGCGATCGCGGCGTCGGAGCATACATTGACCGGCGCGGCGGCCAAGCCGTTTTTGACTATGTTCGTCCGTTCCTGGAAACAGCACAGCTTGCCTTTGTCAACCTAGAGGGTCCCGTTTCGGATAAGGGCGCGCGCGCGAGCTGGAAAGAATACACATTTCGCGCGCGCCCCGCCTTGATTGACGGTCTCGTACATGCGGGGATCGACATGGTTAGCCTCGCCAACAACCATGCGCTTGATTGGGGACCCTCCGCACTGCTCGACACCTTTACCCGCCTTGAACAAGCCGGAATTTGCTACGCTGGCGCAGGCAAGGATGCCAAACAGGCTGCATCTCCTGCCATCCTAGTCACTCCCGCCGGGACTGTAGCCTTTTTTGCCTTCACCAACATCCTGCCGGGAGGTTTTGCCGCCACCAAGAGCAGCCCCGGCGTCAATCCTTTGCTCACAGAGACAAAAGCGATGCGGACCTCTATTGGCACGTGGCGCAAGAAGGTTGACTATGTCATCGTAAGCTTTCACTGGGGTACCGAGTACAAGTTTTCTCCTGACGCCCTGCAACAACAGCTAGCCCATCAGGCCATCGACGCAGGAGCGGACCTTGTGTTGGGGCACCATCCGCATGTGATCCAAGGTCTCGAGGTCTACAAGGACCGGCTCATTGTCTACAGCCTGGGAGACTTTGTGTGGGACCACTACTCACGCGAGACAGGAGAGACTTTCGTGGTGCGCGCCCACATCCCCAAGACGGGTTTGCCCAGTGCTGAAATAGTGCCTGTGTATTTGGACGAGCAGACGGGCGTTCCGAAGCCCGTCGAAAACGACGCTGCCGAGCGCATACTGCACCGGCTACAAGTACTCTGCGCAGATCTTGGGCTAGAGCTGATGGTTAGCGGCAGTCGGGCGTGGGTCGGGCACAACCCTGCAGCGGCGGCCGAGTAGACCGGTCTCCTCCGGCGGCCTCTTTGTCACCGCAGCCTCTCTGTCACGGTGCGGACCTTTCCCACGCTTGCAGCATCACTTTAAAGGCTCCGCCCAAGTCCGCGGGATCGAGAAGCGCCTGTAGGATGGTGGCGCGCCGGTCCGCTTCAAGAAACTCTAAAGCGGACCGGCGCGCCACTACCTCCCCCCCGTGCACCACCGAATCGCCGCGCAGGAACTCGGCCAACGTTACGCAGAAGAGCGTTTCGTATCCCAAAAGCCGCCCATGCACATCCAAGGCCCGAAAGTCTACATCCGCTGTCAAGTCCTGGCGCCCCACTCTGACGAGAATGTCTTCTACTCGCCGATGCCTAAAATAGCCGCGCAACGTCCGTCGGTAGGGTTGGGCTCGACATCCGGTCGTACAACTGCTCGCGGACTCGTTGTCCAATCCAAACCACTCCCCGTAATCAATGGTAAGAAGACAAACCCCTTGGGCTCCCTCGGTCAACTGAGCTAGAAGACGTCCAGCTGCAGGACGAAGCTCCACAAATCCATCGGTCGTAGCCCGCGAAAGCACTTTTCCCTCTAGGCAACCGAACAAGAGAGCAAGCTCAGTTCGGGCCTCTTCCGTCACCTCTCTCCACACCTCAGCAAACAAAGTCTCGCCCCGACCGTCGGCGGGTCCCTCCCGAGATGTGACCGTCTCCACAAACGCCTCTTCGACCACCGTCGCTTCTTCCCTAACGGCCGCCTCTCTCAACGCTGCCGAATCGGGCTCTTGCAGCTCCACTCGCACCAAGTGCACGGGGAGCGAGTCAATGAATTCGTTGGCTATTACTAACCGAAGTTCCCCACCCGTCTTTCCCCGGCTGCCACTGCGCCCAGTGGCACCCCCTTGGTCAAGACAAGCTTCCTGAACGCTCGGAAACCACCGCACGCGCCATCCGCGGCTAACAGCTTCTGTTAGAGCTTTCCCCTGGCGTCTACGCAGAGTCTCGCTGATTTCCACCAGACGAAGGCCCACCCGGTCCTTAAGCTCCGGCCTCTCGTTCTCCCACATGGCGGTCAATGTACGGACCAGCGCACCCTCGCCCGGGCCGAGCTCGATCAGTGCAACTTCTTGGCCTTCATCTGCGGCAGCTACCATGCTCGCCAGCAGCTCGCCCCCCAAACGCGCCACCGCCTGACAAAACTCTGGAGAAAGCTGCGGAATTGTGCTGAAATCCCCGCGTGGACCCACAAAGCTAGCATGCCGAGCGTAATAGCCCTCCGCGGGATGAGAAAGAGCAAGCTCCATAAAACGCGCCAGCGGCACCCTACCGCCTGCCGCCAAAATCTCTTGCTCTACTGACGACAACGCCAACCTTCCTCCGAAGAGGCTCTTCGTTGGTCAATCTGCTTAGGTTGGATACTCAGACTTATCAAGCTGCGATGCGTTTGCTTGCTCAGTGCACCCTTCGGCGCAAGAACGCTTGCAGCTCTGATCACAAGGTTCGACATGGATGTGAACGCGCGATCCGGGTAACCGTTCCTTGATAGACACTACTATGTCATCCGCAAGTGCGTGCGACTCAGCCACCGACATGTTTTCATCAACCACTACATGAAAGTCTATAAAACGGTTGGGACCAGCCTTGCGAGTCTGCAGGTGGTGAAAACTACGCACCTCAGGCCAATTCTGGCGCACAAAGTCGGCAATCCAGTTTGTGTCCTTTTCTGGAAGGCTTGAATCCACAAGATCGCGCGCAGCTTCGCGGGTAAGATCAAACGCTGCTTTCATAATGAAAAGAGCTACCCCGATAGCTACTGCCGGATCGAGCCAGTGGATGTCGACCGCCGGAGCCACGAACGTCACAATCCAGACCACAAGCAGAGCTCCCATCACCCCAAGTGACGTATACACATCTGTCCTTAGGTGCAGCGCATCAGCGCGAAGAGCGACCGAGTCTGCCTCTT
This sequence comes from Thermoleophilia bacterium, assembly GCA_026415615.1. Taxonomy (GTDB): domain Bacteria; phylum Actinomycetota; class Thermoleophilia; order RBG-16-64-13; family RBG-16-64-13; genus JAOAGT01. The sequence goes on from JAOAGT010000004.1 coordinate 112,917, forward strand.
TACCTACGCGAGACAGCCGCCTCGAAACCAGAGTGTTTACCACTGCAGAAATGAACATTACCCCAACTCCCCAGAAAGGCATATCGAGCGGCTGCGGCTCGAGAAGCCTGCCCACTGCCTCGTAGATGATCCATCCTGCCGCCGCGAAGATAAGAAGCGCCTCTACCACTCCGGACACGTTTTCAAACTTGCCGTGACCGTAGGGATGGTCTTTGTCGGCCGCCCGCCCGGAAGCCCGCACGGCGAAAAAGGCAATGATTGCAGCGACTAGGTCCATAGCCGAGTGCGCTGCTTCCGATAGCACCGCCACCGAGCCGATCAACAGCCCGACGACCACTTTTAGAGCAATGAGAAGAGTGTTAGAAGCCACAGAAAGCGCGGCAGTGCTGGTTTTTTTGTCAGCTATCCCTAGCAAACTCACCCCTTCTACGCAAAAAGCTCTGCGAGACAATCCACGTCCCGCAGAGCCTCTCACACACTGCTCTACTGCTTATCCAGCCCGGCTACACCTTGCACTCCCCATGCCTAATACTTGGCGACTTCTGGGAAATCAAGGCTGCCTGATCGGGATGCCAAGTATAGCATCCCTTAACGCACTCACAGCAAGCTTAGGTCACCCCAGGCACACTTGCAGTCCTTTACCTGACAAGATGTCCGTAGACAATCAGGTTCGACAGATAGTGGCCTGTCTTACGATTGAACTCACCAGTACAGGTGATGAGCCTAATAACCGGTTCCTTGGTGTTGTTCCAAATCCGTTCGATTGGCAGTTCGGTCTTTAACTCTTCTTCCTTAGAATCCATTACGAAGACCGCCACGTCTCCGTCCTCGCCGTAGACCATTATTTCATCGCCTGGATCCAGATCCTTGAGATGATAGAAGACGTCGGGACCTTTCTTTGAATCCACGTGGGCCACGATGACTGCCGGACCGCTGGCCCCCGGAGCAGGACCCAGCTTATACCACCCCGCCAGACCAAACGGCGGAACCTCCATCGCACCGTTCTCTAGAAGCCCTACGGGGATAATCTCGGCATCAACTCGGATGGCCGGAATCACTATGCGTGCTGGCTCGGCAATCGGGTGGGTATAGATCGTGGTAGTCGTGCTAGGAGCAGTGGTGGAGCTAGACCCCGAAGACACTGGAGCAACATCGGTACTGGTGACACTCGCAGTGGTGGACACTTCGGACGAAGATGTCTGTTGCCAGGTCATTGGCACTGTCTCCGGCGCCCCGACCCCATCAGCAATTACCACAACACCTACTGTGCCCAGCGCGACCGCTAGGCCCAAAAGGACGAGCGCCGCGAGTACCAAGTACTCGCGGCGCCTTGTTTTGCCAGGTTCAACCGGCGCACTCATCGCCTAGTGTCGCCCCCTGGTCTCTTGCTCGCCCAAACTCCTCAGTTTTACCTACTGACGCGTGCCCAGCCGAGCCTTAAGAGTGGAAGCCGTCAGGCCGATGCCAAGGGAAGCAGCAAGCACGATCAAAGCCCACATGCCGCCGCCCATGCCAGCCGTACCGCCTCCACCCGCTTGCACCTGGCTAGCAGGCGGAGTAGTGGTCTCGCCGCCAGTAACCGGCGGGGCAGTGCTAGTCGTCTGCGGCACTGTCGTCTCGCCACCGGTCACAGGAGGTGCAGTAGTGACTGTTGTTTGCGGCTGGGTCGGAACTGTGGTCTCTCCGCCAACAGTGGTAGTGGTTTCTTCTTCAGTAGTGGTAGTGGTTTCTTCTTCAGTAGTGGTAGTGGTTTCTTCTTCAGTAGTGGTAGTGGTTTCTTGTGTAGTAGTAGTGGTAGTGGTTCCAGGCGAACCAAAGTTGAAACTAACGTGGCTAATTTGGGGTTGCTGGCCTCCTTCGTTATCTGGAGCCCTCAGGCCAGAATCAGAGGAAACTCCAGACGAACCGTAGTCGTACTCGTAGTAGTTCGGTCCCCCTTTCACAGCCACTTCGGTAACAGGTACGTCTGAGCTAAAATCCACCCACTTCTTATCAGCACTGAAAGTCACCTGCACGTACTTGCCCGGATGTCCAGGTATAGCATATGATCCGCTATTCGGCGGATCTATCTTCAGATCATACGTGTCCGGGGTGTTACCAGGGTGCGATGTAGGTGTCACAGACGCCGCCAGGGCTACAGCGGCAACACATAGAACGAGTACACCGGCCACAAGCCCGATGGCCACCAGGACTCGAGGGTGCCTCCGGGACGCTTCTTTTATCTTCTTCATAGGTCGCCTCCTTGCGAGCTTGAGCACTTTCCTCTTTGACAGTGTCCACACTGTCTCCGGGTCGGTCTCACCACTCGCTCACCCAAAGGGTAGGAGCCCCTGCGGCTCCCAGGCGACCGTTTCTTCCCTTTAGGGTCATAGCGCCCCGGCGGTTCACTAGCTTCTTAATATCATTCTACCCCGATCCGGCAATTCGAACACACGCGCTTGTATTACCGCTATCGGGTCCACGCTAGCGAACCATCTAGTCGCGATTGTACACCTATTTCACGGATAGCGCAAAATCGACGCCAAACCACTACTTAACCTGGCGTGAGGCGAATGCCCGGCCCGGTCGCAACCTGACAAGACTCGTTCTGCTCTTCCCTACACAGGCCCCCGGGCCGGGCCGGACAAATTGGGACCTTCCCTGTCCTCCGTAGGCAATCTAAGGCAGCCTATTAGAAAGTCACCGTCCTAGGTGGCGCATCAAAAGAACAGAAAGTAGCTACAGCGTCCTTCAAATACAGCACCTGCATGTTGTCGTCAGCAGCTGAGTATCTTCCCTTAAGCTGCGGGTAGGCTTCGAGCATCGCCTCTTTGGGCTCCAGTCTGTCGTCGTTTACGGCCACCGCCTGCACACGGAGCCAAGTCTTTTGCCCGTCAAACGCACAGATCTCAATCTTCGGGTTAGCTGCCATTTGCTTGGAGACGTCTTTGACTTTGCCGGTCTGGATGTATAGCTTGCCCTCGTACTCCAGGATCGTGCCAAACGGCCGAACGCGCGGCTGATCCCCCTCTACGGTAGCAAGATAGTAGGTTCCGCACTTCTTGAGAAACTCGTACACTTCTTGCACAGTCATCCTCCTTGGCCTCGACAGGGTCTTACCCGGAATAACGCGCCCTCAGAAAACAACGCGCCCTAAGCGACAAAAATCTGGTTAATCATAACCTGCCACAACAAGAAGACAACCACCTGCCTCACTAATGACAGGGCAAGAAATGTCGCGACAAAAAATCACAACGGGCTACGAAAATCGCAACAAGGGATCGCCGAGAACACGCTATGGGCAAAGAACGGCCCGATTGAAAAGCTGCGCCGCTTCTGCTCTCCTGTCCCACACACCGCTGACGCAGCTGCCTAGCTGCTGGCCCAGCGAGGACAAGGTGGAGGCGGGGGGAATCGAACCCCCGTCCGAAACTCGTCTGGCCCGGGTCTCTACGAGCGTAGCTCCTACTACAGTTGTCGCCTCGCGCCCCCGTAGGAGCAGGGTGCACTCGGCCAGTCACCTAAATCTGCTCCTGACGCCGGTGACACTCGCCAGGAGTTAGCCTGCCTGTATCATGCCGCGGCCTTCCCGGGCAAGCGCGGGAAGCGCGACAGGCTGCTAGATCTTCTTCAGATTAGGCAGCCAGAGCCAATTCAGTGTTGGCGCTTGTTTTTTCCAGCCTGTTTAACGAGAACGGCTGGGATCTCGGCTCGCTCCCCAAGCTCAGACCTGAGCCCCGTCGAAACCATGTCGCCCCCACGAAGCTAAGCAAACGCACCCGGCGGGCACGCCGTCTGAGCAAGTGAAATTATACTCGCTTTCTAATAGACCCCTACCCTAGTAGCAGGTCCACCCGCCGTCTACCACCAGCGCCTGTCCATTGATGTAAGAAGCGCTGTCTGAGGCCAAGAAGACAGCCACATCTGCGATCTCCTCGCATTCGCCCGGACGATCGACCAGGCTCATCCCCTTCTGAGCAATTGCCTTGCCAGTCTCGTTGAGCCGGTCGACAAACTCCTGGCTGTCCACTTCGCGGGTTATAGACCCCGGACATATGGCATTGCAACGTATGTTCTTGTTTGCGTACATGTAGGCCGTATTTCGCGTCAGTCCGATGAGCCCGTGCTTAGCTGCCGTGTAGGCGGCTCCAGCCCGGCAGCCAAAAAGACCGGCTACTGAGGCAACGTTGATGATTACTCCGCCGCCTTGCTTTTCAAATTCGCGGATGACTCGGCGCATGGCATAGGCCGGGGCAATCAAGTTCAGCTTGAGGACTTTGTCAAACATCTCGTCATCGAACTCGCCCACCGGACTGTAATCATCCATGAGTCCAGCGTTATACACCAATATGTCGACGCGTCCAAACAGCTTTACCGCTTCGTCAATCATCCCCTCGATATCGGCTTTTACAGTCATGTCGCCGACGAATGGAACAATCTCCCCTCCGTAGTCGGCTGCCCGCTGGGCGAGTTCGTCCAGTCGCTTGCGTCCCATCGCGACCGCAAGCACACGAGCGCCCTCTCTAGCAAACATGTCGGTGATGGCGCGACCCATGCTTGACCCCGCGCCCGCAATAACCGCCACTTTATTCTTAAGTCTCATCTTCTTGCGCTCCTAAACTTGCTCCACTAGCTGCCGAAGAGCCACTTGGTCCGGATGGCCTGGGTCATGTTGTAAATCTCGAGGGTCTTGTAGAACGCGTCCAAGTTCTCAAGCGTTGCTCCAGGAGGAACATCGCATCCGGTCGAAAGCACAAAGTTCTTGTATTTGCTCATCTGCTCAAGCAGCTCAAGCGTTCTGCTCTTTACGTCAAAAACTTCGCCCATTTTCATGACTTTGAGAGGATCAACGTTCCCAAATCCAAGAATCTCTTTGGGCAGCTGGGGCATGATCTGGTTCATATCCACAGCGTTGCCAAAATGCAGGCCACGAGCACCGGTGAAGAGCATGGAGTTCACTTGGCCAGATGCGTTACCGCAGTTGTGCAGGATGACAACGAACGAGTCATCCTGGGTAGCATCAACAACTCTTTTTACATAGTCGGAAGAAAATGTCTGACAAAAAGCCGGCGAAATGAGACCCGCGGCCGGTTCGGCAATCAGAACTCCGTCTATCCCCGCGTCCTTGAAGGCTCGGGCATACGAGAGCAAAAACTGCGTGCACTTTTCTAACAGAGCATGAACCAGATCTGGATCTCGCCGCGTGGCCGTCATCACTTCGCTCATGTCCATGAGACGACAGGCAAGAGAAAAGGGGCCGATGATGCCACCGAAGACGGGTCGATCAGTTATGCGTGCAGAGGCCAAACGCGCCGCCCGCAAGTATTCCCAGGTTCGCCCAGCACCCACGCGTGGAACGCTAAGTTCCTCAACGCTTCGGATGTCCTTCACGATGGGAGCAGAAACAGTGGGTGGCTCCCGGTCAGAAAATACGACCGGAGCTCCAAAGGCCTCCGCCTCTACGGAAAGGTCCATCTGAGTGACCGCCGCCACAGCCGGGTATCGCTCGGCCAGCGCCACTATGGCGTCTGCCTGGATCTGGCCGTCTGTAAAAATCTGCCCCACCGGCTTGCCGACAAGCTCCATGCCTACCGACGTAGCTATGGGCATGGCCAGGCGCGACTCGCTATTCAATATGCCGCTCACCCATTGTGAAACACTAAAACTCATGGCTTCGCGCTCCCCCGCTCTTGCTCATTCTCGCCAATCCCCACGGCGAAACGCACGCTCCATCTCTCGTTCCGCCTCCTTCTTGGCTATCGCCTGTCTCTTGTCATACAAGGTTTTACCCTTGGCGAGAGCGATTTCCACTTTTGCCTTGCCGTTCTTGAAGTAGATCTTGGTAGGCACGAGCGTGTAGCCAGCTCGCTGCACCTTGCCAAGCAACCGGCGGATCTCATATTTGTGCATGAGGAGTTTCCGGGGCCGCACAGGATCGTGATTAAAGATGTTGCCTTGCTCGTAAGGGCTGATGTGCGCCCCGAGCAGCCAGAGCTCCCCCTTCTCCACGGCAGCATAAGAGTCGCGCAGGTTGACGCGCCCAGCCCGCAAGGACTTAACCTCTGTCCCGGTCAGGGCAATGCCAGCCTCCATGGTTTCCTCGATATGGTAGTCGTGGAAGGCTTTCTTGTTTTGGGCGACTATTTTGATTCCCTGAGCCTTCATCGCCCTTGCAGTATACAGTTCTCCTTGCTGTAGCCCTAGCGACCTTGGCGCCGCTGGGGAGGACGCGCTGCACGCGGAGCACGCGTACGAGTGGGCAGAGACTTCCGTCGCCCCGAAACTCGCTGGCTCCGCTTTTTCTTTCGCTTTCCTTCCTGGAAGTCCTCGGGCTCACCAGTCTCTAACTCCCCCCACGACTCCTCAGGCGGCAACGTGGGAAGAGGCAGATCACGACCATAAATGACTAGACCGCGCTCTTCCCCTTCCCCTCCTTCCTCGCGGTATCCATAACGCACTCGGCCTGCCTTTTCATATGCCTCTTCAGCCAAGGCCAGATCAATACGCCCTCGGACCTCATCTACACCAAGAATCCGCACCGGAAGCAGGTCCGCCAGGCGAAAAGTCCGGCCTGTGCGCTTGCCTATCAGGGCTGTGTCGAGTTCATTTAGCACGTACTGGTCTGGAGGAAGCTCAGAAACAGGCAGATATCCCTGAAACAGCCTTTCAAACAGCACAAACATTCCTTTGCGCGTAAGGCTCATAATCTGGCCCTCAAACACGCGCTCGGCCCATCCATCTTCCTGCAGCCGCCGTCTTAGCAGGTGGGCAAGCACTATGTCGTCAGCCTTGAGCTCGATCTTGGCCGCTTCGCGTTCTGTCTCGGAGCAGTGGTGCGCCCAGTCTGTGAGAAAGGTGGTAGTGGGAGTAGGCCCTAGACCCAAGGTGGCAAGCAACCCCCGATGTACCAAAAGATCCGGATACCGCCTAATGGGGGATGTGAAGTGACAGTAAGCTTGGGACGCTAAGCCGAAATGACCGATGTTCACCGTATGGTATACCGCGCGAGCTTGCGCCCGAAGCACCTGCTGCATCAGAGCGGCCTTGCCCTGATGCAACGAGGTGTGGCGGGCCACCCATTCGGCCGTCTCGCGCGCTACATGACGTATCTCTCTGGGAGTCGCAGTTAGAGGGTCAAAGGGCGGAGTTGGGACTCCGATGCTTGCAAGAACGTCAAGTAAGTTGCTCAGATGGAAGGGATCAGGAAGATCGTGCACTCGGTAAACCGTAGGTACGCGAGAACGCTCCAAGAATGACGCCACCTGCTCGTTAGCAAGCACCATGTACTCTTCGATGAACCAGTGAGATTCCAGCTCCTCGGCAGGATCGGCCGACATTACTTGGCCTTCCTCGTCCCATTCAAATTCTGGTTCGATAGACTCAATGCGCAAGCTTCCTCGCTGATCGCGAACTTCGCGCAACGTGCGAGCCAACCGCCTTCCCCACTGTAGGGGCTCTGCCAAATGCGGGTCGATCGCTTCTTGCCCACGAAACATGCGCTCAAGCTGCTCGTAATTGAGACGCTTGTCACTGCGAATCAGGGAGCGGTAAAAGCGGGTGTTAATCACTTTTCCCTCGTCACTTACCTCCATCTCCACCGTCACCGCTTTCCGCTCTTGTCCGGGCGCAAGCGAGCACACACCCGAAGACAAGACAGGGGGCAACATGGGCTCAACCCCAGTTGCCACATACACCGAGTTGCCGCGACGCAGGGCTTCCCGATCCAAAGCGGTCCCCTCCGATACGTAGTAGGAGACGTCGGCGATGTGCACGTACACGATTGTGGTTCCGCGCTCGGTGCGTTCAAAAGAAAGCGCGTCGTCAAAGTCTTGAGCTGCCACAGGGTCAACTGTGAAAGTGTAAAGATCGCGCAGGTCCACCCGGTACGGGTCGTCGACTTTCTCCAGCTCGGCCGCCTTCTCCGCCTCGGCTAAAACTTTGGGACTAAATCCCCTTTTCACTAGGCTGTCAACCAGAAGGGCGTCTAGTACATCACTCAGAACACTGCGTTTGCCCAGAGAACGAAGTATCTGCGCCTTAAACCCCAAAGAGAAGGTAAACAACACAAGATCGCCCGGCTGGGGACGAATCGAGCCTCTTTCTACCGGAAGTGCAGGTCCCGAGCGAAATAGAGGCTCCACCTCCAGGCTCTTGCCCCGCCGAACGACAACCCCGGCGATCGCCGCCGCTCGTCCCGTGGGATCGCTGGGTGGGATAAGCCCGGCCCGCATCAACTGGATGCGCCGCTGCTGCAAGCGACCTCTTCCTGGAGCTCTTCTTGCCATCGCTAGTCAGCTCAACCTGTGCAGGTAGTAGGCACTAACTCCATACTTACCCACTCTCCCTCGTATAAACGCTCCTTACAGGCAAATCCGCTTGATGCGGCTGCATCGGCGAGGGCCTCCTCCTGCTCGCCAGCAAGTATGCCCGACACAATGAGGCGCTGAGGTTTGTCTGAATGAGAAAGTTCACTTCCAATTCTTCCGATCAGCAGTACAACAGGGCCTAGCGTTACATTGGCCAAAACAGTGGCTCCCGCAAACCACTCGATAGGCGCAGTTTCTATGTCGGCCTCGCAGACTTTCACGATGCCTTCCACTCCGTTTGCCGCCACGTTTTCTCTAGCCGAAAGCAAAGCCTGGGGGTCATTGTCAAAGGCCAAGACCGGATTCCAGCCCAGCTTTGCCGCTGCAATCGCCAGAATGCCGGAACCAGTGCCCACATCAACCAACGGACGTCTGGTCGGCGCCGACCTCTGCCCAACACAACTAGGCCTCACAATCTCGTCGGTAGAGGCTTCAAAGGCCGGTCGCTGCAGCAAAGTTAGCACGCCCCGGGTGGTGGGATGCCGGCCCGTGCCAAAACCAAGTCCTGGGTTGATCACTACCTCTACGAACTCGTCACGATGCCGGCGCGCCAGCCTGTCAAGACGAACATGCGTTGGTGCCCTCTCATAGAGCTCCACCGGTTGTGGCGCCTCTGCAAGATCGCACTCACTTGCCCCACTAGACGCCACCGCCGCCTCCCATGGCGGCCTCACTAGAACATTCCCCACCACTGTGGGCGGGAAATGTGCCATCCAACCCGTCTCCCAGTCACGTGGCACCGAGACAGTGGCTACGCGGCTCACTCCGGCCACAAGAGCTTCGCTCGGCAGAAGAGCAAGCACTTGCGCAGGAGTGATTTCCTGCGCATCTAGCGGATAGAAAGTAAGAACGACCTGGTCCCTTTCCTCCGAACTTACTTCACCCTGGGCAAAACTCTGCTCGCTTGCCGCGTCCTCCCACTGGCACGGTCCCAAGGAATCCATGAGGATTGCAGCCACGACTTCTGCAGCCTCGTGGGAGACAGTCACGCGCACAGCAACATCGCTAGAAGGATTGGGCCGCTCTTGCATCAGCCCGAAAACCAATGGCGAAGTTTTTGGAAAACGCCCTCAGACCGAGCGCCATAATGCTGCGGACCGCAGGTTTCTTCAAATTCCTGAAGAAGTCGCCGCTGTTGCTCGTCAAGACCCTTCGGGACAAGCACTCTGGCTATGACGTGCAAGTCGCCACGCCCGTGTCCGTGAAGCCGAGGAACTCCCTGACCCTTAAGAACTTTGACATCACCCGGCTGGGTCCCTGGCGGAAAGGTAACTTCCTCTTCGCCCTCTAACGTGGGAACAACCACAGTAACCCCGAGCGCGGCTTGCACCATGGTGAGATCTACAGTGCAGTAAAGATCATCGCCTCGCCGCTCAAGGAAATCATGTGGGACAACCTTTACATCTAGATAAAGATTGCCTGCCCGAGCCCCGCGCTCTCCAGCTCCTCCGCGACCAGAAACCCGGATTCGTTGACCACTATCTATGCCTGCCGGGATACGTACCGAGACTGTCCGTTCTCCGTACACGCGCCCTGTACCGCCGCACATCTGGCAGGGCGCAGTGATAACCTCACCCGTGCCGCTACACCGTGAGCAAGGGCCAGTTTGCACGAATTGGCCGAGCATGGTCCGTCGCACAGTACGGATCCGACCATGTCCGCCGCAATCCGGACACGTGCGCACCGAAGCAGGATTGATAGTTCCTTGGCCCCCGCAAGCCTCGCAGGTGCCATATCCCTCAAACACAATCTGTTTCTCGGTCCCTAGAGCTGCCTCTTCAAGAGTCAGCTCCACTTCAACCACAAGATCCTCGCCTGCAGCCGGCCCGGGAGGTGCAGTGGTGCGGTAAGAACGGGTTCCGCTAAAAATCCCCCCGCTAAACGCGTCAAACAGGCTGCCAAACAGGTCGTCAAAGCCAGGGAAGCCATCAAAGCCAAAGTCGGTACCCACTCCGGCTCCGCGGCGCAGGCCGGCATGACCGTAAGCATCGTACAGACTGCGTTTTTCGGGGTCCGAGAGAACTTCGTAGGCCTCCGTGGCTTCCTTGAATTTTTCCTCGCACTCCGGATCGTTGTGGTTTACATCCGGATGTAGCTGACGAGCAAGCCGCCGGTAGGCTTTCTTTATTTGGTTAAGATCAGCGTCGCGTGGTACCCCGAGTACTTCGTAGTAGTCGCGTTTCATAAGAAGACTTCTACTCGTAGCGTTCGCCTACCAGTTCCGACAAGAGCGAAGCACTCTCACAAACTGCGGCGATTGCCTTCTTATAATCCATCCGGGTGGGACCGACCAAACTGACTGTACCTAATCTCCGTTGCGGCAAGCCGTAACTAGCCGCTACCACCGAAAACGGACGGAGGGCCGCCGTCTCGTGCTCTCGACCTATCCTCACCACGACTGTGTTTGCCGCAAGAGCGGAGCGCAGCACTTGTAAGAGCTGGTAACGTTCTTCTAGCAGGGACAGCAGATCCCTTAGCGGGCCCACGTCCCGCGCCTGATACTCAGACATAAGCCGAGAAGCTCCGCCTACATACAGCTCCTCTTCGTACTGCTCACTGATGAGCCGGTCGAAGGCAGGAGCCAGTACGCGCAAAAACTCCCTCTCGCGCGGTCCCAATTCCGGGTTGTCCAAAGTGCGTCGCACCAGCCTGGCAGTTAGAGGCTGGTTTGCAAAAGTCTCGTTCAGATATGTGCGGGCCCAATCTACCAGCCCCGGGTCAATGGGCTGAGGCCAATCAATAACCCCTTTAAGCACCGTACCAGTGGAAATGATAAGCACATACATGAGCTGCTCCGGGTGCAGAGTAAGCAGCTCAACATGGCACAACCTTGCGCCACTCACCCGGGGAGCCATGGCCAGTGCTAACAGATTGGTAGCCCGGGCCATAGCCTCAGTGACCTGACGAAGCGCAGTGTCAATTTCGCCAGCAAGGTCCTCAGAAAGAACCGCTCGCACCGTCCCACCCGTGCCGCTGACTCCGAAGGTGGGACGTGCTGGTATCTCGCTTATCAGCTGGTTGACGAACTCGCGGTAGCCCCTGTCCGTCGGAATGCGACCAGCAGAGGTATGCGGATGAGTGAGATAGCCTTGTTCTTCAAGAAGGGCAAACTCGTTGCGTACCGTGGACGAAGACACGCCAAGCCCCGTTATGCTCGCCACCTCTTTAGAGGAAACTGGCGTGCCAGTACCGATGTAGCGAGCGGTAACAGCGTTTAGGATCGTGCGTTGTCTTGGAGTGAGTCCCACGGCTAGCGCCCTCTTACCAGTTGTCATGGCTATGGTTGAACCAACAGCGCTGTGATGACCGTGTTTGCGACATTAAAGAAATCCCTGCTGATGCGGAGTTTACCACAGCATCTCTCAATACAGCCGAGCTCAAGCAGACGATTTTTTGCGTCTTGATCCAGAACTTCTGTCACCTCGTTTTCGTCAATCCCTTGGCAAGTACGAAGACCTAGCATGGCCCTTTCCCATAGTCTCGTACGCCAGGAGAGACTCTCTGCTCGAACTCCTCTCCCCTGCAAATACTCCCACACGGAGGCCGAGTTGTTGATTCTCATAGCGCCTAAGGTGGAAACAGCAGCGGCCCCGATGCCTATGTAGTCCTCACCACGCCAGTACGCGAGGTTGTGCTTACACTCATAGCCTGGCCGGGCATAGTTCGAAATCTCATACCTCATGAAACCGGCCATCTCAAGCCTTTCCACCGCCAGCTGGTAATACTTCTCAGCAAAGTTTGCGGCCGCCCCTATTGCGTCGGGACCCAGCGTGGCACAGATCCGTTTTTCGTATGAGGGCGTATAGGTAAGGTCGTACAGAGAAATATGTGTGGGCTGGGCAGCCACGGCTATATCAAGATCCTCGGCCGCCTGCTCCCACGTCTCGCCAGGAATGCCGAATATCAAGTCGATGTTCCAGTTCTCCCAACCAACCTCGCTGATTACTTGAAGAGCCTCGCGCACTTCTCTTTGCGTTACCCTTCGCCCCAGAACCGCACGCAGTTGGGGGTCAAAGGACTGTATACCTACCGAAAGGCGAGTCACCCCTGCCGCTTTCAGCCAGACTAACAGCTCTTTGTCTATCGTGCCCGGGTTCGCCTCAACAGTAAACTCGCAATCCTCGGCGGCTCTTTCCCTAAGAAAAGTTATGAGCCGCTGTAAGAGATGTCGAGGAAGCACCGTCGGAGTCCCGCCCCCCACGTATATAGTCTCAAATGAGCAGCCGGACGCCCTTTCAGAAAGCTCAGCGCCAAGAGCTTCCACGTACCTGACTACCGCGTCAGTCTGGTGGAAGAGGTCAATCGGCTCCGAGTAGAAGTCGCAGTAGGCGCAACGCGAACGGCAAAAGGGAATGTGCACGTAGAGGTGAGTCATGGTAGCGTCGGACTAACGGCCAAGCACACCCAGAACTACCAGCAACACGCCAAGCGCTATGCTTACTCCGCCCAAAATAGCCGTCCACGCTGTCCAGGCCCGGTTTGCGCCGGGGATCCCGCCATATCGGGTTCGGCCCGACATCGTATTTACCTCCCCCGCCCTGCCGGACTCCCGAACCAAAGCTTCCGCTCGTCTCCGGGCCAGTTCTTCTTGCTGCCGTCTCAGTGCTCTGCCCTTAGGGCCATGCCTGAGCCAAGTCTGCACTCCGCCCAGCACGACAAGCATGATCCCCAGGACCAAATACTCTACAGTCATTTCTTGGCCTCTTTGCTTTGTCCAATGTCCAGCACAGCCAAGAACGCCTCCTGTGGCACTTCGACTGTGCCAATCATCTTCATACGCTTCTTGCCTTCCTTTTGCTTTTCTAGGAGCTTCCGCTTACGCGTGACATCCCCCCCGTAGCATTTTGCAAGAACATCTTTGCGCAGGGCCGGAACGGTTTCCCGCGCGATGATGCGACCTCCAATGGCGGCCTGAATAGCCACCTCAAAAAGCTGCCGGGGAATCTTCTTGCGCAGCCGTTCTACCAGAGCGCGCCCCACCGGATAAGCCCGGTCAGCGTGGACTATGAGGCTTAGAGCGTCTACCACTTCCCCGGCAATGCGAATATCCAGACGGACCAGGTCCCCAGGCTCATAGTCTTTAAATTCGTAGTCCAGACTGGCGTATCCACGACTTCTTGTCTTGAGCAGGTCATAGAAGTCAAGCACAATCTCCGCTAAGGGAAGGTCATATTGCAAACGCACTCGATCCGCGGTTAGGTACTCCATGTGAACAAAGCGACCGCGCTTGTCGGTGCAAAGCTCCATGATTGGACCCACGAACTCCGCGGGAGTGATGATTGCGGCTGCGATGTACGGCTCGCGTACTTCCTGGATAGACCCGGCGTCTGGAAAATCTACCGGGTTGCTTATCTCTTTGATCTGCCCGTTAGTTAACACCACCTGGTAACGGACATTCGGCGTGGTGGCAAGAAGCTCAAGCCCAAACTCCCGACGCAGCCGCTCCCGCACAATGTCCATGTGGAGCAATCCCAGAAAACCGCAGCGGAAGCCGAAACCGAGGGCCTTTGAAGTTTCCGGCTCGTAGTATAGGGCCGCATCGTTAAGCTTCAGCTTGTCGAGCGCGTCGCGCAGGTCCTGGTAATCCTCGCCCTCGATGGGGAAAAGCCCACAGAAGACCATGGGCGTGACTTCACGGTAACCGGGCAGAGGTTCCGCAGCAGGGTTTGCCGCGTTGGTAAGGGTGTCACCCACCCGGAGATCGGCTACTTCTTTGATCCCGGGGATGATGTAGCCCACTTCGCCTGCGGACAGAAGATCGGTCTTTTGCATATCGGGGCTAAAAATCCCCACTTCTTCTATCTCGCTCTCGCGGCCCGTCGCCATGGCCAGTACGGGATCGCCCTTGCGAAAGGACCCGTCCCGAACCCGCACAAAAGCCACCACCCCACGGTATTGGTCATAAACCGAGTCAAAGACGAGAGCACGTGGAGGCCCGTCAGGGTTTCCTTCCGGTGGAGGAATGCGCCTCACGATAGCTTCAAGAAGCTCGGGCACTCCCTCTCCAGTCTTGGCAGAGATCAGCAAAATGTCCGACCGCGGACAACCGATCACATTTACGATCTCTTCCGCTCGTCTTTCCGGCTCGGCGCCCGGTAAATCAATCTTATTTAGAACTGGAATGATCTCGAGATCATTTTCGAGAGCAAGCAACGTGTTGGCGAGGGTTTGCGCTTCCACTCCTTGGGTAGCGTCGACCACGAGAATCGCCCCTTCGCAGGCCGCCAGACTGCGCGACACTTCGTAGGTAAAGTCAACGTGCCCCGGAGTATCGATGAGATTGAACTGGTAGGAGCGGCCGTCCGAGGAACGGTAGTTGATGCGCACAGCCTGAGCCTTGATGGTGATTCCCCGCTCGCGCTCAAGGTCCATGCGGTCGAGCACCTGCTCGCGCATCTCTCTTTCGGGAACAGTACCCGTCAGTTCCAAGATGCGGTCAGCAAGGGTCGACTTCCCATGGTCAATATGGGCGATGATGCAAAAATTACGAATGTGATCAAACCTTGCCATTGGACCACGTATTCTATCGCAGTGGTCTGTTACTATCTGAACACCTGTAGTCGACCAAATAGGCCGCAACGTCAAGAATCGCAGGAGAAGTCAAGATGACTGCCGACATTGCTACCTACCAAAAGTATGGTGCAGACCTGGAGCAGTTGCTCTGCCTTCGCACCTCCCCAATCGCGATTAAGTTGCTAAAAAGCGAGGCGGAAATCCCCGAGGGAGCTATCCGCCCAAGAAAAGACCGGGGAGAGCATTACGCCGTGTGCCAAGCATTTTCTCTTGCGCGCAGGCAGGGAATGACATTAGCCATGTTCCTTGAAGACCACTGGTGCTTTGAGCCCATCATTTCATACGGGTTAGTAGAGACTCCCCAGGACTACCTGGACGGTTTCACCAATTCCTTCTTCATTGCCGACAAAGAAGCAGCCAAGAAACATGCCGAGGAAATGACCCGCCTGCCCGTAGGTGAGTACCCCGGCATGGTCATAGGGCCTCTAAAGGCAGCCAACTTCGTTCCAGACCTGGTCATGATCTACTGCACCCCCGCTCAACTGCGCCATCTCTTGCTTTGTCTACGGCACCCGAAAGGAACAATGGTTACCTCAACCCTGGACCCCATCGGATCGTGTGTGCACTCGGTAGTTCCCACCTTCCTTACCGGTAAGCCGATGGTGACAGTGCCCGATCCGGGAGACTACGAACGAGCCTGCGCGCATGACGATGAAATGGTTCTAAGTGTTTCGCCCGCCCATCTCGAGGAGCTTATGCAGGGGGCCTACCACTTCCAGAACTTGGGCATGGGCTTTCGTCGGTTTGCTCCCATGGTTTGCCCTGACTTCAAGCAGCCGCCGTTCTACGAAGAGTATTTCCGTCGCTGGGGACTCGACAAGCCAAAGGGGTAAGAACAGTGGACACGCGCTCGCAGACGCCATCAGAAGCAATGTTCTATTCCGACCTGAGAGGCCTGCCTCTACTCAAGCGAGGCAAAGTCCGTGACGTATACAAGCCAAGCGAAGAACACCTCCTGATCGTAGCCTGCGATCGGATTTCCGCTTTTGATCATGTTTTGCCCACCCCGATACCCGGTAAAGGACGCATACTCACCCAAATCTCCAACTTTTTCTTCGCCAGGACGGCGCATATCGTTCCCAACCATATCGTCGACCCCAACCCGGGGCCGCAGTGGTACCCAGAAGCTGATTGGTACTCGCCAGACCTAGAGGGACGAACAGTGCTCGTGCGCGCAGCGCAGCCCCTGGCGATCGAAGCCATCGTCCGCGGGTACTTGTCGGGATCGGGATGGAAAGAGTATAAGCAAAGCGGCACGATTTGCGGGATACCTCTCCCAGAGGGACTCAGGGAATCGGAGCGCCTGCCCAAACCCATTTTCACCCCTTCCACCAAGGCGACCTCCGGCCACGACGAAAACATCACCTTTATGCAGGCAGCAGCTATTGTCGGGCCCGATCTCGCCGAGCGGGTAAGAGAACTCAGCCTAAAGCTCTACGAGTTTGCCGCCGGGTATGCGGAGGAGCGGGGGATCATCATCGCCGACACCAAATTTGAGTTCGGACTGACGCAAGAAGGCGAGCTCCTGTTAATCGACGAGATATTTACGCCAGACTCTTCCAGATTCTGGCCCGCAGAAGCATATGAGCCAGGCAGACCACAGGCAAGCTTCGACAAGCAATACGTAAGAGATTACTTGGAGTCCATCGCTTGGGATAAGGAACCGCCGGCTCCGGAGCTCCCTCCGGAAGTAGTGGCCAAGACTAGGGAGAAATACGAGGAGGCCCTGCGCCGGCTCACCGCATAGAACCAACCGCATAGGAAAGAGCGCGCCCGTCTGTAGAAGACAGCGGTGGCTCACCGGACAAGTCGTTGCGGCGGCGCGACACTGGAGTGAGCAGGTCTGTGACCGCTCCGGAGTGTCGCGCCGCCGCGCTATAAAGCACCAAGGCCATCTCGCCGATAGAGATGGTGACTAAGTGAATTCCGGAAGCAGGGAAAAGCAGGTTACAGATGTTGGTTTCTCCCGCCACTCAAGATCAGGAGACCCAAGTTTCCCTGGGAAGTCTCCTCGACTACCTCGAGGACAGTGTCGTTGTCATCGACAAGCAATTTCGCGTCGCCGCATGCAACCGTGAGGCGCAGCGAGTTTTCTCGATTGAATTCGAACCTCCCTCCGGCGTTGGCCAGCAAGCGAACCGGCGGCAAGCCAAATGCTTCTCCGTTCTTCACGGGCGGAGCGAAGCCTGTCCGACGTGTCCACTGAAGCTCCGCCGCTACCCGGATACTGCGACACGGATGGCATTCCGGGCCGAGACAAGCACCTGCCCCCAGCGTTGGTTTGAGGAAACAGTTCACCCCTTCAGTAAGTTAGACCTGGGTTTCGACGGAGCCGTGCTCCACATAAAGGATGTGACCCACCACAAGACCACCGAGATGCTTCTCCGCGAGGAAGTTCGCCGGCGCCGCCTCCTCATGGCTCACTCGCGAGACGGAATTGTAGTGCTGGATGAGCGGGGTAAAGTGTTTGAAGCCAACAGACAGTTTGCCCGCATGCTCGGGTACTCAACACGGGAGCTGTTGAACCTTCATGTTTGGGATTGGGACGTCAAACACTCCCGTGAACAGTTACTCCATATGATTCGCGCCGTAGATACTAACGGCGATCACTTTGAGACTCTTCATCGTCGAAAAGATGGCTCGCTTTACGCCGCTGAGATAAGCAGCAACGGGGTTACGCTAGGTGGGCAAAAGTATGTTCTTTCAATTTGTCGCGACATCACCGAGAAGAAACTCCTCGAGGAACAAATTCGCGAGCTTGCTATCCGCGATCCCCTTACCGATCTTTATAATCGCCGCTTCATCTTTGAGAGATTGACGCAGCTCACTGCGGAGTTCCTGCGGGGAACAACCAACTTCTCTGTTTCGCTTTTTGATCTTGATCATTTCAAGACGGTCAATGATTTCTACGGTCATCAAGCTGGAGATGTTGTCTTGCGCGAGTTTTCTCAACTGCTCGCTGCCAGTGTCCGCCAATCGGACCTAGTAGGCCGGTATGGAGGCGAGGAATTTGTCATTGTCGCCACCATTGACTCACCCGGAGACACCAGAATCATCATAGACCGCATCCTAGCTCGGGTAAGGGCGCATCCGTTCGTCGTAGCCGGGCACACGATCCACATTAGTGCGAGCTGCGGTATAGCCGAAAGTTTTGAGTTTTCTCGGGAGGACTTCTCCGCGGAGGCACTGCTGGCCGCGGCCGATCACCGCCTTTACCAGGCCAAGGAAAGCGGCCGGGATCAAGCAGTCGGTCCTGAGCCTCTCATTTCACAGGCTCCCCTCTTTTACGACGTATGAGTCCGATAAGATCGTTTAGCTCGCCCATCCTAAGAAACCAGGCCGCAAGACAGTAGAGACCGCCCCCAACCAAATACGCGGTCCCCACAGCTACAATCTGGGCCCACCAAGACCGTCCCAAGGCACCGTCCAGCGCTAGCCAAACCCAGTATGCCGATACGGCTAAGGGAACAAGGGCAAGTATGCTCTTACCTACCGAGATACAGATCTGACGAGCGCCTATTCCCCCAATGCGGGGTCTAAGCAAGGTCATCAGCCCAAAGAAGTTAAGCGTGCTTACCACAGACGTCGAAAGAGTTATTCCTCCCACACCCATGGGCTTGTACAGGAGCAGGTCAAGACCGGCGTTCACTGCCAAGTTGGCGACCCCCAGGACTAGTGGAACCCAAGTCTTTTGAATGCTGTAGAAAGCACGGTTGAGTAAAGTGTTTACACTCACAAAAGCCATGCCTACGCTGAAGAAGAGAAGTGCCCACGCGGTCCCGGTGATAGCGGCTTCGTCCCCAAGAGCCTGGCCATGCTCGTAGATCAAGCGTACTGTAGGCGTAGCAAGCACCGAAAAAAGAGCCGCAAGAGGCAGCGTGACAAAGAAGATCTGCCTGATACCAAGACTCAAGTCCGTACGAAACTCGTGCATTCTTCCTGCTGCACCGTGCCGAGAGAGAGCCGGGAAAAGGACGGTTCCAATCGCTACGGCGAACATCCCCTGCGGCAGCTGGAACAGCCGAAATGCCTTGTCGATATACGCAGGCGCCGCTTCACCGATTAACGCCGCCACCACGGTATCGACGAATGAATTGAAATTGATAACACCCAGGCTTAGAACCACGGGACCAAGGAGAATACCTACTCTTCTTACTTCCGGATGTCTGAAATTCAGCCGCCAAGGAGACAGCTCCCCCCCGCCCGCTATGCACGCGTCCCGCCATCGCCTTTTCCATACCCAGGGAATCTGCAGCACGAGCTCGACCAGAGTCCCTAGGGTGAACCCCCAGGCGAGGGCATAGAACCCATACCGTCCTGAGAAGAAAACGACTGCTGCGATGATGACGAGATTCCACAAGATGGGCGCCAAGGCGGGAACAGCAAAATGATTGTAGGAATTCAGGATTCCCATGAGAATCCCGGCGACTCCCATGATGATAACGGTCGGAAACATAATCCGCATCAGAGAGGCTGCCAAGCTGAGAGTTTCTGGGTACTTACTCGCCCACCCTGGGGCGACCACCTTGGTCACTTCGGGAGCAAAGACCATTCCCAGAGCAGTGACCCCACCCAAGGCGGCAGTCGCAGCGACAGCCACGCTAAAGGCCACCTGCCACGCTTCGCGTTCCCTGCGTTTCTCGAGAAGAGCAGAGAACACCGGAATGAATGCAGCGGCAAGAGCAGTGTCTGCCACGAGAGTTCGTACCAGATTGGGAACCTTAATGGCTACCGTGAAGGCACCCATCTCAGCTCCCAAGCCCAGATACGAGACCATCACCATCTCCCGTATCAGACCGAGAAGTCGGGAACCAAGCGTTGCAAGAGCCAAGAAGGCTGCAGAGAGTGCTAAACGTCTGTTGGTCTCATTGCTCATATGCGTGGGTTATGCTAGACTGCTCCGACTTCGAAGGGAAGACAGGAGGGTAACAGGTTGGCTAACACAAAGCAGCAGCGAAAGCGAATCCGCGTAGCGCAGCGGCAGCGCTTGGAGAATCTTAGATACAAGTCGTCCATCAAGACTTACTTCAAACGTCTGAGAACTTCTATAGCTGCTGGCGATTCCGCCGCCGTGGCGCAAGTAGCGAGAAAGCTCGTCTCCACTATTGACAAGGCTGCAGCTCGTAAGGCGATCCACAAGAACAATGCGGCTCGCAAGAAATCGAAAGTGGCGCGCCTGCTTGCTCAGCTGAAAACCTCTTAGCTCTCGCTGCTTAGCCCTAGCTGCTTCCCAATCCAAGCATACTGCCCAGGCACCGCTCAAGCTCGATCTCGGCCGGCAGCGGGCTAGATCCTTTTATTCTTGTCTCGGCCTCTGCTAAGGCAGCAAGCCGAGTTCGGATACCGCTTGTCCCCAAGCTACGCGCTTGGTCAAGCAGCTTGCGTAATCGGAATGGATGCAGCCCAAGCTCGGACTGCAGAGTCTTCTCATCAACTCCAGCCTCGCTCCGCGCCGCTACCTTGGCTAGTGTTTCAAAATGCCGCGTTAGAGCACCGAGGATGTCTGCCGGCTCTATGTCGGACAAGAGAAGTTCGCGCGCTACCGCGAAAACTTCGCTCGTTTTTCCAGCACCAAGGGCATCAAGCAAATCAAAGATCTTCGCCTGAGAGGTTGCCGAGACAAGCAGTCGAACATGATCCACAGTTATCGGACCATCGCCAGCGTACGCTCGCAGCTTCTCAACTTCCCTAAGCAGCAGGCTGAGATTGTCCCCACACCTCTCCACGATAAGACGAGCTTCAGCCAGGCCAAGCTGAACCCCATATCTGCGAAGAGCTTCTTTCCTGAGCCACTCAGGTAACTCAGCCTCCCTGGGCGCGGGATACTCAAGAACTTGTCCTACCTTCTTTACCGCAGTTCGCAGAAGGTCCTCAGGAGGAAGTTTCTCGGCTACGAGTGCAAGACACGCATTGGGGTTGGGCGCCTCTAAGTAAGCGGCTACCTTTGCCTTCTCTTCCCTTTTCCACGCTTCCACGCGCTTTACCAGAACCAGCCTGGTGGCCGCCAAAAACGCTAGAGTATTGGCGGCGCTTACCACCAACACAGCGTCGTGCTCGGAGGCATCAAACTCGTCGATGTTGATATCACTTCCTGCCTCGGCTGCGATCCGTGCTCTTAGCCGCTTTAGCGCAAGCTCGACCTTGGGAGCATCATCCCCCACGATTAGGTAGGCAGGGGCTAGTGGTTGCGGATTCCTGCTGCTCATCGTGTTTTTGGATTCCTACTGCTCACCGCACTTGTTCCGCTC
Source organism: Thermoleophilia bacterium (assembly GCA_026415615.1). Taxonomy (GTDB): domain Bacteria; phylum Actinomycetota; class Thermoleophilia; order RBG-16-64-13; family RBG-16-64-13; genus JAOAGT01. The sequence continues at coordinate 134,083 of JAOAGT010000004.1, forward strand.
ACACCTGACAGTTAGGTGGTCCTCCTGCAAAAGACAGCATACCCGACCGCAGGTGTCGGTGCGTAGAACGGTCGTTTTATACTCCTCAAGAAAAGAAAGCGTTTGAGCATGGGGATGTGCAAAAGTATTGTTTTTGCCTACCGATATGACGGCCACCTGCGGATTAAGACGCCTAAGCAGGGAGCGGGAAAGTGCATCGCGGCTCCCATGATGAGGCACCACTAGTACTTCAACCGGCGGAAGATCGTACTGGCTGAGGACGTCGGTCTCTGCGTCACCGGGCAGTAGGACATCCAGTTCTCCCACCGTGAGAAGGGCTACCACCGATGCTGCGTTCACCGTGTCGCTGGAGGCGGCTTCCTCTAGTGGCGGCGAGCGCAAGACCATTCCCCCGGTCTTGGTACTGGCGTCTAGTAGAAGCGGTTGCTGGGGAGCAAACAGCTTTACCTCCACGCCGTGAAGGTCAAGCGAATCAGCCGTGTGCGCCACGATGTGGCGACAACCAGTTTTTTCCAATGATTTTCGAAAGTCGTAGTAGGCTTCAGCATCAGCGGACGTCGACTCACCCAGCAATAACCTCTCCTGGCCCAAAGAGGCGGGCGAGCTTGTGGCCGCGGGACCAGGGCTCTCCTCTCTAGACTCAACGCAGTCAACCAAAAGCTCAACGTCGATGTCGTCGAGCGCCTGTTTTGCTCCAGCAAAATGGTCTGCATGGGGGTGTGAGACTACAAGCGCGTCTAACGTGTCTATGCCCATCGCCCGCAGCTGCTCCAAAAGACGGCAATCGGCTGGCCCTCCATCAAACAAGAGAGCTCCGCGTCTTGGAGTGCGAAGAAGAATAGCGGCCCCCTGCCCCACATCTAACACTGCAAGCTCCGGGCATTGGGGCCAGGCCCTGGCATGAATGGTACAGCGAACCTCCGATAGGGCTCGTGTTAACGGCGCATAGGAAACTGCGCCAGCCCCTGCTCCAACAAGAAGGAGAGCGGCGGCGCAGGCC